>CAIVPM010000375.1 GCA_903907815.1 uncultured Chitinophagaceae bacterium
GCTGATTATAAAAGAAAACTTATTCATGCAACCTGCAATTGTTGATCCTTCTTTGTTAGGACAAATGGAAGGATACACCCATCAGGCGAGTATGATTATTATTAAAAATAAATCTGCTGTTGATGCTAATAAAGAAACAATTTATAATTACTTGTCGCTGCTGGAGAATGTAAGCTTTGGTGTATCGGTTACCCCTGCAAATGGTTTGATTGTTAGGGTTCTGGGTTATAAGGCCGAGCAACTTCATAATTGTTTAAAACATATTTCAACAATTATTCAATAGCATGGGGCAAGAGCTACAAATATTAATTACCGCAGCAATTACCATTGCTTGTTTGCATACCATGATGGGGCCTGATCATTATCTGCCCTTTATTGCTATTGCAAAAGCAAGGGGTTGGCGATTTGGTAAAACCCTTATGTGGGTTATCATTTGTGGCTGTGGACATGTATGGAGTTCGGTACTCTTAGGATTAGGAGGTGCCGCTCTTGGTTGGAGTATAACTAAAGTTAAATGGCTCGAAAATGTACGGGGTGGTATAGCCGGCTGGGCGCTATTGGTTTTCGGATTGCTATATGGAATTTGGGGACTAATCAGGGCTTACAAGAACATCCCTCACAAACATTTCGATACATATGATGATGGCAGCATCTATGTTTACGAGCATAAACATGGAGTAGCAGTTCAGTCTTCCGAGCGTCATAAAGTAACGCCCTGGGTTATGTTTATTATCTTTTTGTTAGGTCCTTGTGAACCTATGATTCCTTTATTGTTTTTCCCTGCAGCCAAAAGCTCTATGTATGGAATGGTCATCCTGATTATCGTTTATACATTTTTCACGCTGCTGACTATGATTACAATGGTGGTGATAGGATATGTAGGATTGGGTTTCCTGAAAACGGATAAGTTAGAGCGTTATATGCATGCTCTGGGCGGACTAACACTCTTTATCTGTGGTGCAGGCATGGTGTTTCTGGAATGGTAAATTCCTTCTTCCATTATATCAATATACCTTAATAACTCCTTAATTAATGCTACTTTTTCAGGGCTAAAGTTTACCTTTTGTTTGATTCATTCAAATTTTAACACCCCATCCACCTAAAAAACTTTGCAGCTATTTATATACTTTTATCTTTATGGCATATTTAATTCTGTAAAAGATATACTCTCTATATAATTTAGCTGATATGAAGGTTGTTAGAATATTAAGACTTCTGATTTGTTTATTAATCGGGCCGCTTTTATTAAGCGCTCAGGTTGCTTCAGTTCAGTTTGGTAAAAACAGGGTTCAATACAAGAAGTTTAACTGGAAATTTTATCAATCACCTAATACCAATGTTTATGTTACTCAGGGCGGTATGGATCTTGGTAAAAATGTAGTTCAGATTGCAGAACAAGAGTTACCCAAATTGGAGAAATTTATTGAATATACTATCCACAAAAGAATTGAGTTTGTAGTGTATAATAGTTTTGACGAATACAAACAAAGTAATATTGGTTTGGGTATGGATTGGCAAGCATCAGGCGGTCTTACCAAACTGGTAAACAATAAAGTGGTGCTTTATTTTGATGGTAATCATGAGCATTTAAAATTAATGATCCGTCAGGGTATTGCTAAAGTATTGTTTGACAACCTTGCTTTTGGGGATGATATAGGGGAGATTGCTACTACACAAACATTACTGGATTTACCAAAATGGTTTTCTGATGGTTATATAATGTATGCTGCTGAAAACTGGAATACCGCTAAGGATGATGAATTACGCGATGTAATACTATCAGGAGATTATAGCAACTTTAATAAGTTTGCTTATAACAAACCTTCCATTGCCGGACCTGCGTTCTGGTTTTATATAGAAGAGAAGTATGGCAAAGAAAACATTACTTATTTCATGTACTTGTCCCGTCTGTATAAGAGTATTAATAAGGCTTCGAAAAAGATCTGTAAAAAGAAGTTTACGGAAGTTCAAGCTGACTTCATGGAATATGAAGAGGAGAAGTACTACAAGGATATGCGTCAGCGCAGAAACAATCCTAAGGGAACAATGAGTATAATGGAAGATGTTTCTGAGAATGATTATTACAGATTTCAAGCTAACCCTAATCCAAGAAATAATAACTATGCTGTAGTGGAGTATAAGAAGGGTAGGTATAGTGTAAAGTACATTGAAAACTTTTATGATACCAAGGTATTATTAACGAGAGGAATTAAAGTAAAACAAAATCAGGTAAATCCTAATTACCCAATACTTGCATGGGATGGCAAGGGAACAAAATTACTGGTTGTATACTGGGAGACTGGTAAAATAAAAATGTTTGTGTACGATGTAATTGCAAATTATAAAACTACACAACAGACTCTTACAGGCTTCGATCAGGTGCTGGATGCCAGCTTTATGCTGGATGCTAATTCCCTTATTTTTAGTGCTGTTAAGAACGGTCATTCTGATATTTTTACGTATAAAATTCAGGAAGAACAACTGGAACAAATTACCAATGATGTATACGATGATTTAAATCCTACATTCGTTTCTTTCCCTAATCGTTCGGGTATTATTTTCTCTTCCAACCGACCTGGTAATGATGCTCCTACCGGTGATACTGTGCTTCCATCCAAATATAGATTCAATGTTTTTCTGGTAGATATTTTAAATAAATCGAGTGTAAAACAAATAGCACAACTGACCAATTTAAAACATGGAAATGCTCAGTTTCCAATGCAGTATAATACCAATCACTTCACTTTTGTATCGGACGATAATGGTATTGCCAATAGATGGGCAGGCTTCTTTTCTACCCACAGAAATGGTTTAGATACTCTATACTTTATAGGAGATGAAATGTTGCACAATGCTCCTCAGAAAGATCTTGATTCCACATTAAAAGCATGGAAGAAAACCGAGCCTGACAGCATTCGTTATTTCCAGGTATATAAAGATTCTACTTACACTTTTCCTGTTACCAATTACCAGACTTCTTTGTTGGAAACAAGGATTGCTGGTAACAATGGACAGGTAAGTGAAACCCGCAGAGATGGTGACTTTAAGATGCTTTATAAGATAAAAGTAAATGAAGATGCGCTGAACAAACGCAATGTAAACCTGAAGCCTACGGAGTACATGAAGAGGGTATTGCAAGAAGAGAAGATTGCAGCAGGTTTAGCTACTGATTATAAAAAGAAAGGAAAGGACTCCTCTACTTCAAAAACGATCATGGTATTCCAGAGTGATTTTGCTGATGAAGCACCTGCTGTGGAAGCACCGAAGACCGATATTAAACAAACAACTGCTCAAACTTTACTGGATAAAACTAAATTGTTTAATTACAAAAGAAAGTTCTATGCAGATAAAGTAATGTCGGGTTTTAATAATTCTGTATTAATCAACAGATTCCAACCCTACACTTATGGCTTTGGACCTATTTTTCCTGTTAATGGGAATAGTATGAATTTAAATACTATGATGGGTACGAGTGAGTTATTTGAAGACACTAAAATAGTAGGCGGTTATAGTATGCTTTTCAACCCATTGTCTTTAAATATTAATTTCAATGACGCAAGTTATTACTTAAGTTACCAGAACCTAAGGAGAAGACTTGACTGGGGGCTTTCTTACTATAGAAGTACACAAACTGATGCTCTTACTCCACCTGCTTTATTTAGAGATATTACAACTGGAGAACTTTATAGCTTTCCAATAACGAACAGGATGTATACTAATCTTTATCAGTTTAATGTAACCTATCCTTTTGATGAAGTAAGGAGTCTTAGAGCAACAGTTGCTTACAGATCGGATAGAATAGTAAGACAACCTTATGCTTATACTCCTGATGGTTTAATACCTGTTACAGGACTTTTGGCAATGAAAGATACTACTACTAATTTTGTGCTTACTCATCTGGAATATGTTCACGACAATACTTTAGAACTTGCTCAGAACTTGTGGCACGGATTAAAATACAAGATATTTATAGATGCTGATTTACCAGCCAGTGCCAGTGCATTGAAAGCAAAGCAATTTACTTTCAACTTTGGTTTTGATGCCAGAAACTCTGTGAAGATTTATCGCAATTTTATATGGGCAACAAGGGCTGCTGGTGACTTTAGCTGGGGAACGAAAAAGATTATATACTATTTAGGAGGGGCAGATGAATGGTATAACCCATCGTTTAATAACAAAAATACTCCTGCAGCAGATCAAACTTATGCTTATCAGGCTTTAGCTGTAAATATGAGAGGGTATAATCAAAACGTTGCCAATGGAAATAATGCCGTTGTTATTAATAGTGAATTAAGATTTCCTGTTTTTACTTCCATCTTTAACAAACCAATCAATTATGCTTTCTTACGCAACTTTGAAGTTGTACAGTTTTTTGATTTAGGTACCGCATGGAATGGTATGTATAATGGTATTCACCGACCTGTTGAGACCTATACTAATAGAGATTTGACTGTAACAATTGATGCTGGTGGACTGGGGCCTTTTGCTGCTGGTTATGGATTTGGATTCAGGAGTACTCTGTTAGGACAGTTTATGAAATTAGATTTTGGCTGGCCTATGAAAGGATTCTTTCAGGGAAAACCTATTGCCTACTTCTCTTTAGGGTTTGATTTCTAAATACAATTTAGGGTTAGATAGATTTTAACGACAGTTACTAAGGTAAAGTGCACATGTGGACGAATAAAGGAGACCGACACTACCATAAAGTGCACATGTGGATTAATAATATAGACAGTTACTATGGTAAAGTGGACGTGTGGACGAATAAAGTAGACCGATACTACCATAAAGTGCACATGTGGATCAATAATATAGACAGTTACTATGGTAAAGTAGACATGTGGACGAATAAAGTAGACTGATACTACCATAAAGTGCACATGTGGATCAATAATATAGACAGTTACTATGGTAAAGTGGACATGTGGACGAATAAAGTAGACCGATACTACCATAAAGTGCACATGTGGATCAATAATATAGACAGTTGATATATAATAAGACCCTATTTAGATGCAGTTGAGAAGGATTGAATGTTTGTGATTTTGGGGACTCAGATTGCTTCGTTACACTCGCAAAGGCGATGTATTTTGAATTAAGGATTGGCGAATTGACGGATTGACGGATTAGAGAATTGAATATAAAGCTCTTTATGAAAGATGCTGATATCCTTTTAGTGAGTTTGTATTTTGGTCGAGTAGGCAAGGGCATTTCAGCCCAAGCCTCTCACAGAACCGTGCTTGATAGTCTCCCATCACACGGCTCTTGACATACAAATCAAAATCGTGTATTAAAATACTGA
>CAIVPM010000376.1 GCA_903907815.1 uncultured Chitinophagaceae bacterium
ACCAGGCAGAAAACATCCTCGGGTTGTAAAAGCCAAAAGAATAAATGGCAAATATCAAACATTCACTAACTATAAAAGAGCTATATAATCCTTAACTAAATGACATTGCCCTAAAGGGGAGCTAAATACAAGGGCAAAAAAAAGATTGGAATGATAGCACGGGCCACGAGGAACGAAGTGGCAACGCCATAAAACTAATTAGCTAATGTGCTAATTTGCTGATGTGCTAATGAATACAAATACAACATTAATACCCTTGCGTTTACTGCTAATGTAATAATGTGCAGATTAGCTAATGAATACAAAAACTACCTATCCAATACAAATGAATACAACAAATAAGAAAGGTTCGGAGAATTTACTTCCGAACCTTTCTTTGATTTAAAACATATAAAACATTTAAACTATTACCAGTTTGTACGACGTATTCTGAACGTACCTGTAACCGGATACGTAGGTCTGCCCTGCATGGTATCAATTGCTACTTTTGCAGTAAAAGTACCTGCTATATATTGACCGACAGCACCAAATTCTGTGAAGTTGTTAGTGCCTGTAATATTGATATAATAGGTACCTGCACTACTCATACTTAAAGACGATAATGGAGATGTTCCAACAGCTGTTTTTGGTGTATTAAAACTCATATTACCACCAGACTGATCTGTTCCATAGACATAAGTATTACTGGCATTGTAGGTGGATGCGTTAAAATAGCTATAGGAAGCTGAATTTCCATTAAATGTATAATTAAAGAACTCGTTGGTAGATAATCCACAAGCTGAAACCTGTCCTAAGGCTACATCGCTATTGGAAACAGTAACCGTAATTGGATTGACGTTTTGTTGTTTATTAATACTATCTATTACCGCCACAGAATAAGTAAGCGTGGAGCCAGCACAATTAACTATAGGAATAGAAAATGCACCATTAGTAATAGTAGCATTTCTTACAGAGCTATCCATAGTAGAATAGGCCATTACAGCACCTTTTGTAACAGGATTCCCGTTGCAATCTACTGCAGTACCAGTAATATAGACTGTGTTTTGCTGTGGTACATTAATGGTAACATTTCCTGCATTAAAATCGGCATTGAAGGGCCCTATCACTAAAGTATCGGTAATGGAACGACCGCAATTGTTGTAGGTAGTAATAGTTCTTGTAATAACTGTATTTGCAGGAATAGTATAGGTAACTGGAGCACTATTGAACCAGCCACTAATAGTTTGAGAACCACCTGCTGCAAAATTGCAGTTACCATAAAGAGGATTCCCATTTTGATCGACTACATTTACGGTGTAATGAATAGTGCTTAAAGCTCCACAAACAGATACCTGACCAAAGGAATAATTTCCTGCAGTAACATTATTAATAGTAGCAGTATTGATATTGGTCTGATTACCAGCAAACTCATACACATGCAAGGTAGCAGTTGGGAAAGTAGTACCTGTACAGTTGTATAATGTTGTATTAATAAGGCCATTATAAACATAAGCATAATGAACCTGTCCTCCAACTGTTATAGTTGCATAACCAGTAAAAGGCTTACTGTTACAATCCACTACCGTACCTGTAAAACTGATTGGAGCAATGTTATTAAATGTTGGCAGATTAACCACTACAGTACCACCATTAGTACTATCGGTAAATGGACCTACATGACCTGTATACACTACTGTTTCACCACAAGGAGTATGCATCCACATAGTAATAGTAATAGGGGTATTCATTGGAATATTACCAGTTAATGTACCATCGGAAGCCGTCATGCCATGGCCACCACCACGAGAGCTATCGGAAGGTAACATATATACGTGCTGATCATTAATAGGATTACCATTCTGATCTACAAACTTGATAGTATAGGTAATTGGTCCGCCACCATAATCGCAGTTCCACCAGGTAAAGTGTGCTACATCGCCCACATACTTATTACCTACTTTAGTAGCAGTACCTTGCTGTGCCCATAAACCAGTAGTTTCATTGAAATACCAGAGTGGAATAGATGCAGGAGCAGCAGACAATATAGAAGAAGCTATAGGGAAAGACAGATTAGCCGTTTTGCCAGCAGCCAACTGCAAAGCCTGTCCATTGCTACCTTCCAGTTCTACCGCCATCATACCATAGCTGGTAAGGGATTGTTCGTTATTATCGGTAGTAATGCCTCGTAAACTTCCAGGCATTTTATCGTAAGCACCTTTCCTGGTAGGATCGAGAAAATAGGCATATACTTTTACAGCGCCAGTATAAGTACCACCCTGTTTGGTAACAACAGCATTTGCTGGAAAGGTAATAGTGCCCCCATTAGCAGGATTGATAGTACCCCCATTAGCACTGGTAAAACTACCCGACTGAACTTTTTTTACCATCTGAATAGTAACATTATTAATGACACTTTCTTTAGGGTAAATAGTACGACTTCCACCAAAGTAGCCCTCTTTAGTAGCCAATACTAATCCTGCTTTTTTGTACACATAGGCTTTAGGAATAATGAAGCGGCCATTGGCATCGGTAGAAACAACAGTAGTACCTATAGTAATAGATACATCGCTTAAACCGAGTCCATTTTCATCGACTACAGTTCCTGCAACAGGCGTAGTAATTTTAGTTCCCGGATCGTAGGGAACAACTGGAATGTCGCCTACATTGTAGTCTTGTGTTTTTTTACAACTAAGTGTAATTAGCAGCATTGTAAAAATGCAAATCGAAAACGATAGATACTTTTTCATGTGGTGGTTGTTTTTGATGAGTGATTAATTTATATTAATAATCGAGGAACATTATGCTTCCGGGTTAACACTAAATAGAAAACCGGAGCATAATCTGCCTTCACCTGTATACTACGCAAAGATGAAAAGAAAAGGTTGGGTATGGGGCAAATATTTTTTAAAATAGTTTGTGAGGGACTTAATGGAGACAGGAAGAAGGAGTCAGGAGATTGGAGGAACAGCCTGGAAGCGTGCTTTATATTATATTAAGACTTTGTAGGTTTATACATATTAATACACCTTTAGATTCTCTGCTTCTATTTCTACAACTTCTCCTTTTTGTTTCAATATGGCTACTCCATTTTCCTTTGCAAAGGTCTCTAATTCAGGATAGAAAGAAAAGCTGGCAATACCAAGATATATTTTGTAATCCATATAATCTGGATGCAATATTCTAAAGCTGTTTACCTTTTTATCAATCAGCTTTTTTACATCATTTTCATGGGCTTTGTATTTACATTCTATTAATGCTATACAATCTCCATTGTACATCACTATATCAAATTCATCTTCCAATCTTTTTGTTTTGATATGAATATTTTTGGTAATACTATCAAATTTAATATTGCCGAGTACTGGTTTATTATATAAAGAGTTATAGAAATAATCTTCGGTTGTAATACCAATATTATCTGTAATACCACCCAGATAAATACCCAATCTTTCGAGGGTAGCATCTGTACGTTTCATTTGTACAGATGTTTCATTTACCAATGCCTTAGTTTCTCTAAATTCTTCATCAGTCTTTGCCTGTGAAACCGCCAATCCAGCTACCAGTTCCCTCAATTCATTGTCTGTCATCTTCTTTGCTTTGAATCAAATGTACCTACTTAATATTCAAAACCACTTTTAATTAGTAAAGTAACCACCAAGGACTTGATTGGAATTGTTTGAGGATTTATTATTCAATTTATTTATACATACTCAATATTTAACCCTGAATTTGCAGTAGAAATTCTATTACAAACTTCAAACCCTTCAAAATCTGAGTATTCAACCGATTTTAAGCAAACAACCGTCAGACTATAGATTTTTCATATTCAAATGAAGTTTTAATTAAGTTTCCATACAAAAAGTTATCTTGCGCCACAAATTACAGATAGTATGTTACCAATGTATAAACGCGTTTTGCTTAAACTTTCCGGAGAAGCCCTATTAGGACCTGATGGAACGAATGAACCATTTAGTCCAAAGATTATAGAACAATATGCGCATGATATTAAGTCCGTAATAGAACTTGGCGTTCAAGTGGCCGTAGTGATAGGAGGTGGTAATATATACAGAGGTATGAATGAAGCTGATAGCGGAATTGAAAGGGCTCATGGCGACTATATGGGTATGTTGGCTACCGTAATTAACGGGATGGCTATGCAGGCTATGCTGGAGAAAATAGGGGTGTATACCCGTTTGCAAAGTGCGATTAATATGGAGCAGGTAGCTGAACCGTATATCCGCAGAAAAGCAATGAGACATTTAGAGAAAGGTAGGGTGGTAATTTTTGGTGCTGGTACAGGTAACCCCTACTTTACTACCGATACTGCAGGTTCTTTAAGAGCTATTGAAATGAAGGCAGATGTAATATTGAAGGGTACCAGGGTAGACGGAATATATACTGCTGATCCTGAAAAAGACCCTACTGCAACCAAATTTGAGCAACTTTCCTATCAGGAATGCTTAGATAAAAGGTTAAAAGTTATGGATATGACTGCTTTTACCCTTTGTATGGAAAACAAGCTTCCAATCATTGTTTTTGATATGAACAGACCGGGAAACCTATTAAAAGTAATAGAAGGAATGAACATTGGTACTATTGTAAAATAGTACTTTTTTCAAAAACATGACGAAAAGCAGTTTTTTATTGACTTGAATTCCAATATTTTTGTAGCTATTATAAACTTATAACATTTAGAAGATGTCAACTATTAACGATGTAATGCCCCCTTTAACGGCAAAAGATTTTGCTAATGACCAGGAAGTAAGATGGTGTCCGGGTTGTGGAGATTATTCAATTCTTGCACAGGTTCAGAAAGTAATGCCCACTTTAGGTATTCCTAAAGAGAACTTTGTAATTATTTCCGGTATTGGTTGTAGCAGCCGTTTTCCTTATTACATGAACGTTTATGGTATGCACTCCATTCATGGTAGAGCTACTGCTATTGCAAGTGGACTGAAAGCTGCAAGACCAGATCTGAGTGTATGGATTGTTAGTGGTGATGGAGATAGTATGAGTATTGGTGGAAACCACACTATTCATTTATTACGTAGAAATTTTGATGTAAACATGCTGGTTTTCAACAACCAGATATATGGTCTTACCAAAGGACAGTACTCTCCTACTTCGGAGGTAAACAAGGTAACTAAATCTACTCCATTCGGAAGTATTGACCATCCATTTAATCCTGCTGCGCTTGCATTGGGTGCTGATGCATCGTTTGTTGCAAGAAGTATGGATAGAGATCCTAAGCATCTTCAGTATGTATTAGGAAGAGCACATGCACATAAAGGAACTTCCTTTACAGAGATCTATCAGAACTGTAACATCTTTAATGATGGTGCATTTGAAATATTTACCGAAAAAGGATCAAAACCAGAGGAAGCATTGTTTATGGAACAAGGCAAACCATTGATTTTTGGTGCTGGTCAGAATAAAGGTATTAAGCTGGATGGCTTTAAACCAATTGTGGTGGAATTAGGTGAAAACTATTCTGCTGACGATTTATGGATTCATGATGAAGCTGACTTCTATAAAGCTCAGATTTTAACCAGAATGTTTGATGATACTAAATTAGAAGGTCATATGCCAAGACCATTTGGAGTATTTTATCAAACTGAAAGACCTTGCTACGAAGAAATGATGGAAATTCAACTGGAAGACATCATTGCATCGAAAGGTAAAGGTGACCTGGATAAATTGCTAAGAGGCAAGGAAGTTTGGGAGATCAATTAAATACAGGATTTAGGAGACAGGCGTTGGGAAGAATAAATTTCTGACAATTGTACTCTGATTTAAAATACTTAAGGAAGGGGGTCTTTACGACCCTTTCCTTATTTAAAAAGGTTACTTAACTGTAAAAAATGTATTAACTATTATTGTTTAGTTTTTTCAATTTACTTTGATTACTTATTTTCGTGATATGAACGATTTATATTCATCACTTTTCTGGATCTTTATTACCCTGATTTTTATTGGGTTCTTTGCTGGATATGAAATTGCATTCATTAGTGCAAACAGATTAAGCATTGAACTAAAAAAGAAACAGGGAAGACAAAGCGGTATCCTGCTAAGTAAATTTATGCACGAGCCTGCCAAGTTTATTGGTAGTTGCCTTGTAGGGCTTAATATTTTTCTGGTTATTTATGGTCTTTTATTTACAGAAATGATTAACAGGGTAATGTGGAATCCACTGTATACTCAGCTACATATTAAAAATGATTACATAAGACTGGTATTTGATACTTTCCTTTCTACCATAATTGTGCTGGTTTTGGGTGAGTTTATTCCTAAAGCAATTTTTAAAGCAAAGAATGATATCCTATTGTCTGTATTTGCTCCTGTTGCTAATTTGTTTCATAAACTTTTTACTCCATTCACCAACTTCTTTGTTTCTGCTTCGCAATGGATATTGAAATACCTTTTTAATATCAATATACGTAAAACTGCCGAACCATTTAGTCTGGTAGATCTGGAACATTTTTATAAGCAAACAAAAGATGAGGAAGAGAGTAACCCCGATTTGAATAAGGAACTTTTTGAGAATGCCTTAAGCTTACCTAATGTAAAAATAAGACAGTGTTTAGTTCCTCGTACAGAAATTGAAGCATTGGACATTACTTCTACTGTTGCACAGTTGACAGAACATTTTAGCAATACCAAATTGAGTAAGCTGATTATCTATCAGGATAATATTGATGAGATTCTTGGGTATGTACATCAGCTGGATTTGTTTAAAAAGCCTGCCACTATAAAAGATATTTTACTTCCAATACCTATTGTACCTGAGACAATGAGTGCGGCAGATCTGATTAATAAATTTTCTAAAGAAAGAAAGAGTATTGCCTGGGTGGTTGATGAGTTTGGTGGTACATCGGGTATAGTAACTATGGAAGATGTACTGGAAGAAATTTTTGGTGAAATTCATGATGAATATGACACGGAAGATTTTGTAGAAAAACAGGTAACAGAGAATGAATATATATTTAGTGGAAGACTGGAGCTGGACTTCTTGAATGAGAAATATTCACTTGAATTTCCAGAGAGTGAATCTGAAACTTTGAGTGGTTATATAATACAGGAGCATGAAAGTATTCCTCAGCCTAAGGAAACTATTTTTATAGGCAACTACCGTTTCGACATCATCAATGTTACCGATAAGAGAATTGAGATGGTGAAGTTGAAGAGACT
>CAIVPM010000377.1 GCA_903907815.1 uncultured Chitinophagaceae bacterium
AGACCAAAGGGGGCAAGTGGAAGACCAAAGCACCTCGCTGCGCACTGGATTATCCAATGTGGAAGACCAAAGGGGGCAAGTGGAAGACCAAAGCAGCTCGTTGCGCACTGAATTATCCAATGTGGAAGACCAAAGGGAGCAGGTGGAAGACCAAAGCACCTCGCTGCGCATTGAATTATCCAATGTGGAAGACCAAAGCACCTCGCTGCGCACTTAAATATCCAATGTGGAAGACCAAAGCACCTCGCTGCGCACTTAAATATCCAATGTGGAAGACCAAAGGGGGCATGTGGAAGACCAAAGCACCTCGCTGCGCACTGGATTATCCAATGTGGAAGACCAAAGGGAGCAAGTGGAAGACCAAAGCACCTCGCTGCGCACTTAAATATCCAATGTGGAAGGCAAAAGGGGGCATGTGGAAGACCAAAGTACCTCGCTGCGCATTGAATTATCAAATATGGAAGACCAAAGGGAGCAAGTGGAAGACCAAAGCACCTCGCTGCGCACTAAATTATGACAATGTAAGTTAAAGTGTGTGACAATGTAAGGGTGTTATTGCTGGACTCAGATTGCTTTGCTACGCGCGCAATGACGGGGAATTCAGCTACAAGCTGAAATATATTACGGCACAGCCACAGGCAGTGCCGAGATGCACTCCGATTATTTTATAAGCTGTGTCGAGAAGGGGGGGCTTTCAACAAATTCAAAAACCATTCTAACAAAAGGAATGATTAATGAATATTGAGTTGAATATCCTTATATTTTCTTACACGAAAAGTATTATCAAAACTATACTCTTTTCCTTTGAATAATATTTTAGCCTTAATGTTTACAGACAATTTCTTTAATTTAAAGGCTATATTACGGTTGTCATACCAATATGTAAAACGACAATTGCGCATTTTAATTAATGGCAATTCAAAGTATTCATTTTCTAATAATGATTTAGTAATTGGTATAGTAATTGAATCTCTAGAATATTTTGTAGCTTCAAATTTTTTAAACTTATGTTCAAGATTAGATTTGTCATATAACTTAATTTGTACATTATATAATCTGACTGTATCTTGATCAAAAGTACTTGTTAACCTATAAGGATTTCTAAACCGATAATAATCATCAATGTTTAAAACAACTGCAATACTTGAATCTTTAACATATGGACCAATCCAATAATAGGGTTTTATTGAATGATTAGCTCCTTTAAAACTAAACCGATTTTGTTGAGGAATTGTTTCATAAGCTGTAAATGTACTACAGGAACTAAAGAAAAAGAGACAGATTGTATAAAGGGTTGTATATTTTAAATTGCTATTATTCACTTGAATAACAAATTAAGTTATAAAATTATATACTCAAAAGTAACTGAAAATACATTGAGTTATACATTGATTTATAATATTGGATGATTTAAGCAGTTTAACTGGTTTTAATTAACCTCTATTACCCGTCTGACGCTCCTTTTATCTTCATGTAATTTTGAGATTGTTTTGTAGGAGCGTACTGACGGGAGGAGCGATTTATTTGTATTGCAAAACCGATAGAAGGGAAAATCCTTTTGCTGCGCTAACCCCCAACTTCTAAACAGAGTAATACAGCGCAGCAAAAGATTGGAATGATAGCGGGGGCCAAAGGCCTGCCCAAAGTCTAATGGATAATTGAAAATGGATAATTGATAATGAATACAAACAGCCAAGTAAAAATAGATTCAATTATGTTGTTGTGAAATTGATGATTTAGAGTGTATAAATATCATTAAACAAAAAGAGGCTGTCTTTCGACAACCTCTTTTTTAAAATTATAAGTGAACTACTAGTAGCCCATATCGCCCATTCCACCACCTGGCATAGCAGGAGCAGCAGATTTAGGTTCTGGTTTATCAGCAATTACACACTCGGTAGTTAATAACATACCTGCGATAGAAGCTGCATTTTCCAAAGCTACACGACTTACTTTAGTAGGATCAATAACGCCCGCCTTGAATAAGTTTTCGTACGTTTCTGTTCTTGCATTGAAACCGAAATCTTTAGTTCCTTCTTTGATTTTTTGAACCACGATAGAACCATCGATACCAGCATTTGCAGTTAAAGTACGGATAGGCTCTTCTAAAGCACGGCGTACGATAGCCATACCTGTTTGCTCATCGGCAATCTGACCTTTAACCTTTGGAGCTAAAGCTTCGATAGCACGGATGTAAGCAACACCACCACCTGGTACAATGCCTTCTTCAACAGCAGCACGGGTTGCATGTAATGCATCGTCTACTCTGTCTTTCTTTTCTTTCATTTCTACTTCTGTAGCAGCACCCACATAAAGCACCGCAACACCACCTGCTAATTTAGCAAGACGCTCTTGAAGTTTCTCTCTGTCGTAATCGGAAGTGGTATTTTCTACCTGTGCTTTAATTTGATTTACTCTTGCAGTAATATCAGTCTTCTTTCCTTTTCCACCAACCACTGTAGTATTATCTTTATCGATCGTTACAGAAGCAGCTTGTCCTAAGTAAGTAAGATCAGCATTTTCTAATTTGAAACCTTGCTCTTCGCTAACTACAGTACCTGCAGTTAAGATAGCGATATCGGTCAACATTTCTTTTCTTCTGTCACCAAATCCTGGTGCTTTTACAGCAGCAACTTTGATAGTACCACGTAATTTGTTTACTACCAATGTAGCCAATGCTTCGCCTTCTAAATCTTCAGCAATGATTAATAAAGGACGACCACTTTGAGCAACTTTCTCTAGGATATGTAGAATGTCTTTCATTGCTGAAATTTTCTTATCATAGATTAAGATGTAAGGATTTTGTAACTCCACCTGCATTTTTTCGCTGTTGGTTACAAAGTATGGAGAGATATAACCTCTGTCGAATTGCATACCTTCTACGATATCCACTGTAGTATCAGTACCTTTAGCTTCTTCTACTGTGATAACACCTTCTTTACCTACTTTAACGAAAGCTTCAGCAATTAATTTACCGATAGTTTCATCATTGTTTGCAGAGATAGTAGCAACTTGTTGAATTTTCTTAGCATCGTTTCCTACAGTTTGAGATTGAGCTTTTAAATTCTCTACTACAATACTTACCGCTTTATCGATACCACGTTTAAGATCCATTGGGTTTGCACCCGCAGCAACCATTTTCAAGCCTTCGCTGATAATAGATTGAGCCAATACAGTAGCGGTAGTAGTACCGTCACCAGCAATGTCAGCAGTTTTAGAAGCAACTTCTTTCACCATCTGAGCGCCCATATTTTCGATAGGATCTTCCAGTTCAATTTCTTTAGCAACTGTAACACCATCTTTAGTTACTTGAGGTGCACCGAATTTCTTTTCAATAACTACGTTACGACCTTTTGGTCCTAAAGTTACTTTAACAGCGTTGGCTAAAGTATCAACGCCTTTTTTCATTTTGTTTCTTGCTTCGATATCGAAGAATATTTGTTTTGCCATTGTATTTAATTTGATAGTTTGATGATTTGATAATTAGCTAATTATGAATTTAGCCGATTTGCTTACACTATAGCAAGAATATCGCTTTCTCTCATGATCAATAAATCCTGACCTTCGATAGTGATTTCTGTACCAGCATATTTACCGTACAATACATTGTTACCCACTTTTACGGTAACTGGTTCATCTTTTTTACCTGCACCAACTGCAACTACAATACCACGTTGAGGTTTTTCTTTTGCAGTATCTGGGATAATAATACCACCAGATGTTTTTTCTTCAGCTGCTGCTGGTTTAATAATTACTCTGTCGTGAAGCGGAGTAACAGTCAATTTCTTAGCTGCCATAAACTATAATTTTTATTTGTTAAACAATTTTTGAATTGGTGTTTGGTTAGCAATACCCTTGCCATGACACCCTAAAGGACATATTTTCACTGAAAAACAGGAGATTGGAGATGACAGACTGACAAAATGGTCTTGAAAAAGTTACTTATTCTGTCAAAATTGACACAATTGTCTTCATAAAGCTATCAAATTGGTTGATCTTGCTTAAGATTATCCCGAAATCCTCATTCTTTACACAATCGATTCCGTTGATTTTCATGATTCAGTTACCTATATAAAGTACTTTAGTACCCTAACAATTGTAGTATGAAACGTAAAACTTTCCTCAAAAATGCAGGTACTGTACTATCGGGTACATTTATTGCCTCTCATTTACACGCAAATCCATTTGGTATTTCTGCAAATAGTAAGAAAATAAAAGTAGCCATGGTGGGCACCGGTAATAGGGGTATTGATATGTGGGGCAAGCCAGTAATAGAAGAATACGGTGATATACTGGAATTTGTAGGTCTTTGCGATATAAACTCAGGTAGAGTAGCCTATGCCAAAGAAGCCATGAAATTGTCCTGTCCTGTATTTACAGATTTCGATAAAATGATGACTGAAACAAAGCCGGATAAATTGATTGTAACTACAGTGGATGGTACGCATCATCAGTTTATCATTAAAGGAATGGAGTATGGTGCCGATATCATAACTGAAAAGCCCATGACTACTACCGAAGCTAAATGTCAGGCTATAATAGATGCAGAAAAGAAAACAGGCAAGAAGGTTACCGTTACTTTCAATTACCGCTATTCTCCTCATCGTCAGAAGATTTATGAATTGCTAAGAGCAGGTGCTATAGGGAAGATTACTTCAGTTGATTTTCACTGGTATCTGGATGTATATCATGGAGCAGATTATTTTAGAAGATGGCATAGATTAAGAGAAAATAGTGGCTCTTTATTGGTTCATAAATCATCTCATCATTTCGATTTATTAAACTGGTGGATAGACTCTGATCCTAAGACTGTGTATGGTAATGGAGCGCTGGAATTTTATGGTAAGAATGGAACTGTAAGAGGGGAGAACTGTAGGGAATGCGAGCACAAAAATGATTGTAAATTTTTCTGGGATATCAATAAGAAAAAGGAGCTCCACGATTTGTATGTAAACAATTATCAGTACGATCATTACCTGCGTGATGGTTGTGTATTTAGAACCGATACCGATATATTTGATAAGATGGCGGTACAGATAAAATATGCCAACAATGTACAAGTGTCATACTCTTTAACAGCTTATGCTCCTTACGAGGGATATAGAATTTCTTTCAATGGTACAAAAGGCAAGCTGGATGCTTGGATTAAAGAAAGACAACCTTGGGAAGAAGAGCCTTTTGACGTGATAGAATTAACTACTGCTTTTGGTAAAAAGGAAACCATTAAAATGCCTAACAAAGAAGGCGGTCATGGTGGGGGAGATGTACGTTTACGTAAACAGGTATTTACGCCAGGTGAAGATAAATATCGTCAGGGAGCTGGCTTAAGAGATGGTGCTATGGCTGTGTTGATTGGGATTGCTGCCAGAAACAGTATAGATACTGGAAAGGCTGTAAACATTGCAGACCTGACTACTTTGGTGCCACAGGAACAGAAAGGGTAGATAGCAATTAGCTAATTTGCTAATGTGCTGATGTGCTGATGTGCTAATGAATACAAATACAGGTTAGCTGTTTACGTATAACTTAAAACTTACTACTTAAAACATATTAAGAAGCATAACGCTTTTTACGGATTATCTGCATGATAAATCCAAAGCCAAGTATCAACAGAATTGGTACTACAATATTGATGATCTGCCAGGTTGTTTTTTGCTCGGCTACTTTTTGTTTATCCAGTAGTCTTAGTTTAAAATCTTTATTACGGCTTTCAAACAACTGATTATTACTCACGAGGTAAGCTATACTATTTAACAAAAATTCACGGTTGGCAAATCGATAATCTTCTAATGGAATCAGCCCCATTGGAAGTGGACCTTGGGTATGTGAAACAGTATTTGTGACAATATCTGCATCACTTACTACAATCTGTTTGCTATCAATTTCTGCTTCATTTATGAATGGATATCCACTGTTCTTTTGAATAGAATCCTTTATGTTTTGTGTTAACCTATTTGAATATAAAGATTTAAATTTCCCTTCCAATAATACTGCTACAGGTACATTACTTTTATTGAATCGTCTGAAATCTTCTTCTTCCTTCACACTATATAAACTCACCATTGCAGGTGTAGTGAGCGTTTGACTATTAGTGTCGGTTGCCAGTAAAATAGTTTTACGAATTCCTGCTACTTTTATTGTATCTATACTTGATGGGAAAAAGGGCAATACTCTATCAAGATTTTTTGAAATGGGATTATCAGAGGGAGATGTAAGGAACGGGTAATATGGCCAAGGAATACGTTGAAATTTCGGGCTGCCATCAGGGTTTAAGCCAACTTTCATTGGTATTTTAGAGCAGTTTAAATCCTGCAATAAATCTCCATTAATACGTACTCCGTACTGAAATAAAATATCATCGATATTCAGGTTCCTGTCAAAGGCCACAAAGTCAGCTTTACTTCGTAATAAACTATCCAGTTCAGCATACAGTTTATCTACAAACCAGATTATTTTTCCCCCATGCATTACATATTGATCTATCTTCAACTTATCTTCATCTGTAAAAGTTTGAGTAGGTTTTACAATGATTAATGCATCAATAACTGAAGCATCTGGAAAATCTTTCTTTAAATCTATTACACCTAAACGGTATTCTGTACGTAAACATTGGCCTAAATCATTAATTTTTAAATCAACAGGCTCACCATTACCTATACAATATGCTACTTTAGGTATATAACTACGCGTAAGTTTATCGATAGTGCTGGCAAATTTAAACTCTAATAATGCTTCTGCTGAATTGCGAGTAGCTTCAACATCTTCAACAGGGTTATCACTCAAAACATTATATTCTTTAAATATTTTTCGGCTACTATGCAAATTAATAGCTATTGGAGGAAGATTCTTATAAAAAACTAACGCTGATGGGATTACTAATTGATTAGTTTGTTTGTTTTTAGAATAAGATACAACTTCAGTATTTTCAAAAACAACACCCATATTAGCAAGGCTATCATAAATAATATTTTTAGCTGTATCATTTAAGATTCCTTCGGTTGGGTTTTCGAAAACAACATTTATATTGTTGCCTGCAATGTTCTTAAACTCGTTTAATAAATCCTTGGTAGCAATACTCAGTTTTTTATAATCCGAAGGCATGTCACCAGTTAGAAATACTTTTATAGTAATAGGAGTATCTATACCTTTCAGTAATTGTTTTGTAGATGCACTCAGGCTAAATCTTTTTTCAGCAGTTAGATCAACTCTGTATGAAAAGAAAGAAACAAGATATACTATGCTCACAAAAGCAAGGACTAATAATAACCACCAGTATTTTAGTTGGAATATTTTTTGCATGATTATTTTCTTGAAACGTTTCTTTGGGTAATTAATAAGAATAAGGTAATGATAGAGAGGAAATAAATAATATCCCTGATATCAATTACCCCTCTGCTAATGCTACGATAGTGAAAATTAATTCCTATCATTTCTATGTAATATCCAAGATCCGATTTAAACAAAGGAAGCTTACTGATTGCATCAAATCCACTGTAAAGAAGGAAGCAAACAAATGCACCTGCAATGAAGGCTACAACAGTATTATTCGTAAAACTACTGGCAGCAATACCAACAGCAGTAAATACAGCGCTAAGCATAAGCAGACCAACATAACTACCCGCTGTACCTCCTATATCTATTCCTCCTACAGCACTCAATTGCTGAATGCTTACAGCATAAATAATGGTAGGTATTAGTGCTGCAGCTATAATAAAGAATGCTCCAGAAAACTTTCCTCTTACAATTTGCCCCGAACTTAAAGGGAGTGTTTTTAATACTTCAAATGTGCCGGATTTATATTCATCCGCCAAAGCACGCATGGTTACAGTGGGTACAAAGAACAGGAGTATCCATGGGGCAGTGTCAAAGAAGCTCCCAAGTGTTGCATACCCAAAGTCAAGTATATTAGTATCAGGAAAAACAAATAAAAATAATCCAGTTAGTAAAAGGAAAATGCTGATGGCTATATAGCCTGTCAGACTACTGAAAAACTGTTGCCATTCTTTTTTACAAATCATCCACATAGGCGTCAAAGCTAAAGAATAGGCGTTTATTAGTTACTTATAAATTGTTATTATTGAATAATCTGTTCAAAACGAGCCAGTTTTCCCTCATGATTTATCCCTTCCAATACCATTCTATGCCTTTTGGTAAGGTCGTTATTATAGAATTCTACCTTAACCTTTTTGGTCGTTTTATCCGTTAAAATAAAAGGATTCCAGTAAATGGTAGTTCTTATATCAGCTATTGAGTTACTGCTTGGAACTGAATAGTCAGGCGAATAAAACTCTTTATAAGAAGTATATCCCTCCAGTATTTTGTATGGAATTCCTACCCCAGGTCTGTTCTTTACATCATTCCCTTTTCTGGTGTAAATCGATATAGCTCCACCAGCTCCACCACCAACAGCACCAAAGAATGGAGGACGGAATATTTTGATATAGGCAACATCACCCATAGATAATGAGTAAAGAAAATCAGGTTCCGTTCTCATTTCATCCAGAAATAGTTCTGTCGTACCACCCCTCCATTTTAACGAAGTTTCTCCATCATTCTGTTGAGATATTTGTAGGCCTGGAACTTGTCCCTGTAAGTAGTTAAAAACATTTATGGCGCTTTGTGCACGAGTATCATTCATCACATCAAACTGGTATGCATCCCCAGACGAAAATAATCCAGATGCATATTTGTCATCCAGAACATCAACAGTTTTTTTAACCTTCGATTGTATAATTATTTCCTTTAGTGCAATTGCTTTCGATTGCTTATCCATCCTGATCTTTTGCTCAGCAAAATACTTTTCCTTCTCAATAAAAGCAGTGTCGGTCACCCATAAATAAGGCAACATTTCATTCTCAGAAATATTATCAGGATTAGGCTTTATCAACCCATTGGAAAGTTGTAGCTCGGAGGTGTTGCCAATATTGGCATCGCCTCC
Source organism: uncultured Chitinophagaceae bacterium (assembly GCA_903907815.1). GTDB lineage: Bacteria > Bacteroidota > Bacteroidia > Chitinophagales > Chitinophagaceae > CANFLJ01. The sequence goes on from CAIVPM010000377.1 coordinate 8,939, forward strand.
TATAAATTTATAAAATACTTTAATGGTATCCATAAAGAAAACACCACTCTGCTTAAATGTTTTATCCGATTTTACTGGAAGTATTAGCGATTGATTCTTGCCATTAGGTTGTTGTATTATCAGTAAAACCTGCTGTCCTGCAGGAATCTTCTCTCTCTTATTCGAGCTGACAAGTGTACCAGCAATTTGCAGATAATCTGTATCTCTTGGGTTTGCTACGTAAGGTAATTTTCCTTTCGATAATTCTTCCCATTTTATCCTTCTCCAGCCATTGGTTAGCATCACTAAATCTAATTGAGGTGCTGCATCAGTATTCTCCTCATTAAAGTAATATGCAGGGTTGTGAACATATCCTTTTAAATCACCTGTGAGAAGAAGGTCAGAGAAAATATTGTAGGTAGAATCATTGTCAGCTTCTGCATCAGTTACAGATAAAGACATGTTCGATTTGATCGTATCAGGTACTTCTATTTCATACACATTCAATTGTCTTTTACCCAACCCTTTGGTAAGGGAATGAATGAAAGGAGAGAATTCATATTGATGGTTGTTTATAAAAACTATTCTTTCTGCAATCGGTAACCATTCTTTATTAAATAAGGTTACTTCTAAAACACCTGTAGGCACATCTGTCAATGGAATCCTTGCAATTGCAGAAGTCTTTTCAGATAGGTTAATGGTAGCCTTTGCAAATGGTTGCTGATGAAAATGAGTTATGATATGTAAGGTCTTTAAATCTTCGTTCGCCATTTCATTTCTCGCAACTTTTACAGATAAATTACCATCTTCAAGGTTAATTGTCATGGTAGCGCCAGTAGCAAAAACTTTTGGTAATGGAGTAACACCTTTATTGTCAAACTCATCCTGCCAATAGGCAACCATGGAGTCCATAGTATTGCTTGGATTTAGAAAAAAGAAACCCATGCCATCATGAACCGATTTAAAAGTTGCTTCATCCTTTGCTTTGCTTATGTTTTTAATTACTCCACTTTTTATGGTTACAGGCAATCCCTTTTGGTTAGTTGCTTTGAAGGCAATTTTAGTGTTAATCCCTGCTATCATATTTCCCCCTTCCGGGAAAAAGTAAACCGTTGTAACTGGCTTAGTAATTGACTTTTTATTAGCCCAGGATTGGTACACTTTAATATCTCTGTTGTAAAGGAATGCTTTATCAAAATTCAGCATCCAGTTGGTATAAGCTTTTACATGTAATGATTGACCCTTATATTTTTCAGGTATATTAAATTGTCCTCTTGCTGTTGATTCAAATATAGCCGCTGAAATATGTTTAATCAGGTTGCCATTGTCATCGTACCAGTCAAAGTACATCGTCTTGCTGTAATCACTTAAATCATCTCCTGCTACCAGGTAAGCTTTATACCAGATGGTTTCCCCTTTGTTATAAATTGATCGGTCAAAATGTAGATGTATTTTTTCCTGCTGAAAATTTTCCGAGCTTTTTAAAAGCATCGAATCTAATTCCTGCGCTTTAATAGAGAAAGTATATATAATGCAGCTTAATGCTAATAGCGTTCTTTTAAAATTCATTATTTAAATCTTGTTAGGTTAATAACCTTGCAAACATCAGTATAAACCTAATGCTAAATGATTAAAAAGTACTAAACTTAAGCTATAATTATGCTAAAACTTACTATCGAAATGATAAATTAGTCCCTTACAAGCTGAAAATTTGTATACGGATTATATACTAATGGGAATTGTTCCACTTCTACATCACTCTTGTCAAGTCCAAAAGCTTTCTCATCGCTTAAACTCATGTCTTTTAAAATGAAATATGAACGAAGCATCATACCTCTCGAGATAGAGAACTCATTTTCTACAGAAAGGAACTTTTCAATAACTACAAACTTAAAGTCTGGCTCATTATTGTATTTAGTTGAACCATCAGGTCTGATGTGTAAATTCAATTCTTTATTAGCCACTAATTCCTGTACAATTCTTTTAAAGTATAACTCTGTCTTTGGCTGAATTCTAAATCCTATATTGATATTTACTTTTATAATTTTATCATCTACCAGTTCCGATACATTATAGCTCATGGTATATGGATCTTCGGTTCTGTTGATATGTAAGAACCAATACACATCTGCACGTTTTGGCTTCTTGGCAAAGATCGATTTAATCACTTTTTCCTCTACCTGTGTCCTGCTATTAGCTTTGGAAAGATAAATTAAATGCGTACAGAACTTAGGGATAGCCATGTCTGCACTTAATTCCAGAATCTGGTTGGTATACTTTCCTATATCAATATATTTTACATAAGAGTTATTAATCTTACGGGCATAAAACCAAACATACATTGTCATAAAGATGAACAATTCAAAGAATAAGAACATCCATCTTTCTTTAATTTTAGCCACGTTAGCAATAAAGAAAGATATTTCTACAATGGCAAACATGCCAATCACTAATGTTACATAAATCTGCTTCCATTTTAACCTGTATATAAGGTAATAGTTAAGTAGAATAGTGGTCATCATCATAGCAACAGTAATAGAGAATCCATAGGCAGCTTCCATAGAGGAGGAAGTTTTAAAATAAATAACCATCAATATACAACCAAACCAAAGGATGGAGTTTACACTTGGTATAAATATTTGCCCCTTAATGTCAGAAGGCTGACGTACAGTTACTCTTGGCCAGAAGTTTAAGTTCATTGCCTCACTTACTAATGTAAACGAACCACTGATTAAAGCCTGAGAAGCAATGATGGTAGCCAGTGTAGCAATAATAACACTTGGTAAAAGAAACCAGTGAGGCATCATTTCAAAGAATGGATTTATGTCTCCTAATAATGGATGCTGCGTTTTATAGCTCATCAGCCATGCGGCTTGTCCAACATAGTTTACTACCAGACTCAGCTTTACAAACATCCAGGTCATTCTTATGTTTTTAATGCCACAATGTCCTAAATCACTGTACAGCGCTTCAGCTCCTGTGGTACATAAGAATACTGCTCCCAATAACCAGAATCCTTTAGGGTAGTGTACTAAAAGATTATAGCCATAGTGTGGGCTGATAGCTTTAATCATTGATGGATAATGTGCTATTTCAAGTCCTCCAATAACTAATAACATAGTGAACCAGATGGCCATAATCGGACCAAATGCTTTACCTATAATATGAGTGCCAAAACGTTGAAAGAAAAATAGGCCCGAGATAATCGCAATTACTATGCATACAGTCAGCGTATTTCCCGGTACAATTACTGTTTCCATTCCAGGTACTGCGTTCAGCCCTTCAATTGCCGAAGCTACAGATATTGGTGGGGTAATTATACCATCCGCCAGTAGGGTAGTGGCTCCAAGAATAGTAATGATAATAAGGTTCTTGCTGTATCTTCTTACCAGTGCATACAAGGAAAAAACACCGCCCTCACCGTGGTTGTCTGCTTTTAAAGTTAATAGCACATACTTAATAGTCGTTTGAAAAACAAGGGTCCAGAATATTAAGGATACTCCACCAAATACAAGTGTTTCATCTATTGGATGTTTTCCTACTACTGCTTTTAAAACGTATAAAGGGCTGGTTCCTATGTCTCCGTATATAATACCTAAAGCTACTAACAGAGACGCAACAGTTACTTTATTAACTGTGCCATTTTTGGGGTCACTCATTGCTCATTAAATTATTGATGCAAATTTCAACCCTTAAATATTATGATATAATCAAGGTAGTGATAGTAGATATAAAGATTTTATAAAGATGATTTTTAAACCCATGTCTTAAAATGTTGTTTTGTATTCTTATTCTCCTATCTCCTGTCTCCTAACTCCTGACTACTAACTCCTATCTCCTATCTCCAAAATGTATTAATAAAACCTATACCCCACGCCACTCTCCGTAAGTATATGTTCCGGTTTATTAGGATTAGTTTCTATCTTCTTTCTTAGCTGTGCAATAAATACTCTTAAGTATTGAGTCTCTGTCTGAAAACCCCTTCCCCATATTTCCTTTAAAACGTAATGGTGCGTAAGTACTTTACCTTCATTTTTTGCAAGCAGACAAAGCAAATTATATTCTGTAACAGTCAGCTTCACAGGCTGATCATTTACTTTTACTGTTCTTGCTACTAAGTCAATCTGCAAATTGCCACAAGTAATTATTGCTGTGCTTTCTTCAGTCTGATTTCTTCTGATTGCAGAGCGTATTCTCGCAAGAAGTTCTGCAGTTCTGAATGGTTTGGTTAAGTAATCTGTAGCGCCATTATCCAATGCACTCACAATGTCTTCCTCACTGTTTTCTACCGATAATATAATGATCGATTTATTATACCATTTTCTAAACTCTCTAAGCAACTCATGCCCATTTATATCGGGTAATCCAATATCCAGTAAAATCAATTCCGGAGGATGATTTGCAGCCAGTATTTCCCCTTCTTTTCCAGTAGCAGCCTGTGTTACTTTATAATCATTGCTTTCCAGCGCTATCTGTAATAATTTCCTAATCGCCGGTTCATCATCAATGATTAATATTTCTATCTTATTCATTTTTCAAGTTCTTTATATAGTTTGTTTCAGCAGGAATATTGATAATAAAATTTGCGCCACTATTAGGGATGTTTTGTACACTTACTTTCCCTCCATGAGCTTCAGTAAATCCTTTTACAATTGATAGCCCAAGACCTGTCCCACCAGTTTTGGTATAAGGAATACGGTAAAATTTGGTAAATATATTTGCCAGTTCTTTCTCCGGAATACCCTTCCCATTGTCGCTAATACTTACTATACAACAATCATTTTCACAACTTGTTTGTATCGTAATAGTGGCATTTGCTGGGGTGTATTGTAGAGAGTTATGTAGTATATTATAGATAATCTGTTCTATAATACCACTATCCATTTTAAATAATGGTAAGCTGTCATCGGCATCAAAAAGAATAGTTTGAGTATAATGCCCTTCTGCTACTTTATGGATTGTATTAAAGATGATATCATTCAAATCACACCAGTCTTTCTTAAGTTTTAAAAACCCCGATTCTAACCTGCTCATATTTAAAAGATTACCAACCTGACGATCTAATCTTACTCCAGCCGCTTCCATTTCTTTCAATAATTCATGTCTGTTTTCTGCAGATAATCTGTCAAAATTATCTTTTAAAGTATCCGTTACAGCAATAATGGTAGATATAGGTGTTCTTAATTCATGTGATAATGAGTTAAGCAAAGTATTGTATAATCTAATGCTGTTTTCCTTCTCTTCCCTATCCCTTGCTATTTTTTCTGCATTTCGTATTTTGATTGTTAATACGGCATTTACCGATGCAATCACAAAATACATAAGCAACATAAGGCCATCTTCTGCATTACCTATATGAAGGGTAAATAAAGGAGGAATAAAGAAATAATCCCAGATCAATGCACTCAGTATGGCAGCCACCAGTACTGGAGTAATGCTGAAAAACATAGCTAAAAGGGATACAACAACTAACAGCAAAAGCGCTACCACTCTATATCCTACGTATTGTTCAATTAAAAAGCAGAGTAAGGATGCAAGTATAACGATGACAATACTGGCTACATGCTGAAAAATCTGACTAAATATTCTTTTGTGTTTACCCATCCCCATACTTTGGCTTCAAAATTACAGCCATCCTTGTAAAGATATTATAAAGAAATAGTATAATAAACCTACACAATCCAACTGCTGCAACGAATCACCCGAAATCGTATTCATAAATATTTTATAAATAAATTTGATTGTGAAATAGTTTTGAATATAAATTTGTGCCTGTGATAACGATAGCGGTTAATGATTTTAGACCTCAGTTCATGAATAAATGTGTATATTAAATAGACATGAACAACTTGTGTATCCTTACTACGATTGCCTTCCATAT
>CAIVPM010000378.1 GCA_903907815.1 uncultured Chitinophagaceae bacterium
GTGGTAGCTTTACCTCATCGCATGCAGCTAATCATTTTGCAATGGCCATGTTTATCTTTTATACCTTAAAGAAATACTTTGGAAAATTTGGAATAATATTCATTATCTGGGCTTGTACTATTGCGTATGCACAGGTATATGTAGGCGTGCATTATCCTTTTGATGTAATAGGGGGGGCAATACTGGGTATTGCAATAGGTACTTTAATGAGTAAACTTTACCATAGATTAAGTATAAAAAAGCAATAATTCCTTCCTGGACTACTTTACTTGACTGTTACAAAAATTTCTTTCAGCCGTGAAAGACTTTCCCGCAACTGGGATAAACTATTTTTCAGCCGGTAACTAAGTTGGTTGAAGGTTACAAAAGTTTCCCTCAGCCGTGAAAGACTTTCCCTCAACTGCGAAAAACTATTTTGTAGCCATGAAAAATGTTGGTTGAAAGTTACAAATGTTTCCCTCAGCATTAATATTTATAGGAATCATAGTTTTAAGTTGGTTAATTTTTGCTTTAACGAGTATAAAAAAGATCAAAGATTTAGGATTAATGACTGGGTTTTAAATTATAAAAAAAGAGAAGCCGCAATACAGTAAATATTGCGGCTTCTTTATTTAATAAACAATTATCTCTTTATACTTCAACTAACTCAACAGCTTCTTTCTTATAAGTCTCTGCTAATTTCTTTTGAAGTTCAAAAGGTACTTGTTCGTAGTGGTCAAGAGCCATTCTAAATCTTGCTCTTCCTTGTGTTAAAGAACGAAGGGTAGAAGCATAGCTATGCATTTCTGCTAATGGAACTTTTGCCTTTACTACTGTAAAATGACCTTCCGTATCCATACCTTCTACTCTTGCCCTTCTTGCTTGTAAATCGCCCATTATATTACCAGTCTGTTCATTTGGACAAAGTACTTCCAATGAATAAATAGGTTCCAGTAATTGAGGATCAGCAATCTGGAAAGCTTCTTTAAATGCATAAGTTCCTGCCGTTTTAAATGCATTATCATTACTATCTACAGGGTGCATTTTACCATCAAATACACATACTCTAATATCGCGAACATGAGAGCCGGTAATAGGACCTTCAGTCATTTTATCCATAATTCCTTTTAAGATTGAAGGAAGGAAACGGATATCAATTACACCACCAACTATACAATTCATGTACACCAGTTTACCACCCCAAGGCAGATCTATGGTTTCGCTACTTCTAACATGAAGATTCTCTGGTTCTCTTAAACCTTCGTACCATGGTTCTATTCTCATGGTTACTTCAGCAAATTGTCCGGAACCTCCTGATTGTTTTTTATGTTTATAGGTAGCTTCTGCTTTTTTACAGATAGTTTCTCTATAAGCAATTTTAGGTTTAACAAGTGAAACATCCAGTCCGTATGTATGCTCAAGTTTCCATTTAATTACAGTCAGATGCATATCGCCCTGACAATGAATTAATGTTTGTTTTAATTCTGCAGAAACCTCTACTATCAAAGAAGGATCTTCTTCTTTCAACTGGTGTAAAGCAATGGAAAGTTTTTCTTCTTCACCTCTCTTATTACTAAGTATTGCAATACTTAATTTAGGCGTTGGAAATACAATTGGAACAAGTTCTAACGCCTTTCCTTTTTCGTGTAAAGTATTATTAGTATGTGTGTTTTTTAATTTCAATGTAGCGCCTATATCACCTGCAACCAGTTCGTTTACAGCAGTTCTCTTATTTCCTTCTACCGTAAATAACTGATTCAGTTTTTCGTTTACGCCAGTCGATTCATTTACCAGTTCCATACCACTTTTAACGGTGCCTGAGAATACTTTAAAGAAACTAAGATCTCCAATATGTGGTTCGGAAATAGTTTTATATATAAATATGCAAACAGGGCCATCAGGATCGCAAGGAAGTGTTTTACCATCCTTTGTTTTCTGTGGCGGCATTTCGGTAGATGGTGGACAAACATTATCTACAAATCCCATAATTCTACCGGCACCCATATTTTGTAATCCTGATAAACAGAATACAGGGAATATATCGTGATGCAACATAGATAAATGCAAACCTTCCTTCATTTCTTCGATAGTAAGTTCACCTTTATCAAAATATTTCTCCATTAGTCCTTCATCATTTGCAGCTATTACTTCAATCAGTTCTTTATGTAATAGTTCGGCTCTTTCTTTTTCAGCAGCAGGGATAGGACATTTAGCTGGTTTGCCACCAGACATTGGATATTCAAACATTACCATATCCAGTACATCAATTATAACGTTGAAACCAATACCTGCATTTAAAGGATATTGAACCAATACTACATTGTTTCCAAAATGAGCTTTTGCTTCCTGGAATGTTTTATCAAAATCAGCTTTAGCATTATCCAGCTGATTAATAGCGAATAGAGTAGGGGTTTTAAACTGTTCGGTATACTCCCATACTATGTCGGTACCTACTTCTACCCCTACAGACGAGTTTAAAAGTATAACACCTGTATCGGCTACTCTTAAAGCACTAATCACTTCTCCCGAAAAATCGTCAAATCCGGGACTGTCTATAACGTTTATTTTATAACCTTTCCAAGGAGCATGCAATAGCTTGGAAAAAAAACTGTTGCCACGTTCCTGCTCAAATGCAGTATAGTCGGCAACTGTATTCTTTTCTTCAATAGTACCTCTTTTGGAAATAACTCCGGCTTCAAACAGCATGGCCTCAGCTAAGGTCGTTTTACCGCTGCCTGAGTGGCCTAATAGCACAATGTTTTTTACATGTGCAGAATCAAACTCTGGCATAACAATCGTTTTAAATTAATAATATAATTGTAACAATATCTGTTACTATCCGGTGCAAGGTAAACCCTGATTTTAGAAATAAAAATGATCGTTATCATGTTCATTGATA
>CAIVPM010000379.1 GCA_903907815.1 uncultured Chitinophagaceae bacterium
ATACAAACGGATAGCCCGACCCGAAGGGATGCGCCATAATAATTAATGTGATAATGGGATAATTTGATAATATATATGAATCATGGATAAATCAATACCAAATGGTCGTTCCTACGGAACTTTATTATAAATGAGCAGAAGGTTCAATCAGGCATTTTATTATTCATTTTAAATTACAATGCTATTCCATGATAGATAACTATTAAGAAATAGATATTGTAGCTTGATTTTTTGACAAGAATCCCTTTATACCATTAATTTTGATTAAAAGATAACTGATGAATATTAAAAGTGCGGCCGTTTTCTGTGGCAGTAAAGCTGGAAAGAACCCTATATACCTTGAACATGCGTCTGCACTTGGGTCTATACTTGCATTAAAGAATATCACTTTAATATATGGTGGAGGTAATGGAGGATTAATGGGTGCAGTGGCTGATAAAGTAATGGAACATAATGGCGAAGTAATAGGTGTAATTCCTGAATTGTTATCGGATAGAGAACACCATCATAAAGGGATAACTAAGTTACATATTGTATGTGATATGCACGTTAGAAAAAGAATGCTGTACGAACTATGTGATATGGCCATCATTTTACCCGGCGGCTTTGGCACTATGGATGAACTATTTGAAATGGTTACCTGGAACACCCTGAAGATTCATGAAAAGAAGATTGTAATCCTAAACTCGGGTGGATATTATAATTGCTTACTGCAATTTATAGATACCATACAGGAAGAAAATTTTCTCTACGAAAACTGGAGAGAAAGAATAATAGTTGTTGAAACACCCGAAGAGATATTTTAGAATTCAATTGTGTTGAATGTTGAATTTTAAATATTGAATGAATACAGTGTGTAAGGAGAATACAAAATACATTGAACCACCGAGGGAGTTAGGAGTTAGGAGACAGGAGTCAGGAGAATACAAATTCATTGAACCACGGAGGGAGACAGGAGTTAGGAGAATACAGAATACATTGAACCACGGAAACCCGTTTAATTGGTTTATCGTTTAATTGTTTAATGGAATAGAGTTATCGTGAGTTTCGTGAGATATGACGTTGGTTACGTTTACTAAAAATAGAAATTAAAACCAGTACGTATAATAGGAATCACATTTCCTTGTGCATCTTTATAGGGTGTATTCTTTTCATTACCCAAATCAATCATTAAAGTAGTAAAGAAGCTTGATTCACCAATTATTCTTCTACCCCATCCAATACCTACTAAATAACTGGTAGAAGTATGGAAGTATTTTTGAGTTTCCCCAGATAATGTTGCTTTAATACTATAGTTATCAATTTCCGGTTGTACCTGAATAAAATAATCTTCTAAAGGATGTAATCTTGCAAATATTCCTGCACCATAACTAACCGCTTTATATCCTGGTATAGGACTGTAATATGAATCTCCAGCATACTCTGAACCAGAATAATAGTTAATGTTAAATGCCAGCCCAAGATCAAGCCATTCTCTTAAAGAATATCCTACCTCAGGTAATGCTCCAATGGCAAAAGTAGAAACTGTGCCTCCACCATAACCAAGATTCAAGGATCCTCCGGCAAATAGTTTATGTTTATCGAAACCATAATGCTGTGTACTATCTGTTTCGTTGGTAGTAGTTTGAGCAATACTACTATTTGCAGCAGTAAATACAACCAGCATTAATAACAATAAGAATTTATTACGATTCATAATTTAATAAATTAACCCGTATTCAATAGCATTGAATACGGGTTATAAAAAAATAATTAATTTGACATTTTAGAATCCTACACCCGGACATCTAACTTTTGCAGCGGACTCTCCTATTCTATTTAGTTTACCTCTCCAGGTTGCACTAAGTTCGAAACCGCCCATGTTTTGAGAAGCCTGTGTTAAACGAGATACGTTTACATCGTAGCTAACCCCAATTGTAAGATTGTACATATCCAGTTTTATGGTAGGTATCACTGCATCGTTCCATCTGTAAAAAGTACCAATACCTATATTATAGGTTTGTTTATCATCATATCTTTTTACTAATTCTCTGGTATACATTACCCCACCTACAAAAACCTCTGCACCGCCTTGTTGCATATAATCCGCATATACGTGTACATTATCAATGTCGCTGGTTTGAAACTTAAAACCAGAGTTTAAAGTAATCTTCTGAGGAACAGTAGTAGTAGTATTGCTGGTATAGAAATTGGTTTTAGGATTATTAAAATGGAATAAACCTACACCAAGATAAAAATGATCTTGTTCGCCCATATCTCCACTATAAGAAATACCGGTAGATGCATCCCAATATCCATAACTTGTATTACCAAAAATCTGACTGGTAGGATTAGATGGATCGTAATGACCATTTACAAACTGATCGTCCCATTTAGCAGAATAAGGATCGAACTGACTGTTTACATAACCACCCATAAAGGCTACTGATAAATAGTTATCATGTAATTGACTTAATGATTTATGATAACAGATAACAGGTAAAATCTGTGTTCTTTTCAGTTTAAGATCACCAGCCTGATCGTAGGAAATTTCGGTACCTAAAGTAACCCAATCGGAGCCTTTACCTACTGGTAGTTTTATTTCACCACTTAAACCAGCTGTTTGAAAAGGCACAGTAACACTTTGCCACTGATTACGATAAATACCTGTTACACGAACATCTCCTTCGAACACGCCAGCTAAGGCAGGATTACGAAGCATTGGTTTTTCGTAGAACTGTGAAAAGTGCATATCCTGAGCAAAACTGTAAACAGAAGGAAGTGCTACCAAGATCAATATTTGAAATATCTTTTTCATCTATAATAATGTTTAAATTAATGTACGTTATAACTATTTGATTAAGGTAATATTTCCTTGGTAAGTAAATGGAATATCATCATCGCAGACTACTTCACAATAGTATATGTATACAT
>CAIVPM010000380.1 GCA_903907815.1 uncultured Chitinophagaceae bacterium
AGGTCTTCTCCGTAAAGTAACTTTATCAGGAATACGTAATATTACCGTACAATTTGAATATCAATATTGGGACTAAAGTCTTCCACCTTTGCAGGCGTTCTTCACCTGCAATACGTTGTTCAGCGAAGTCACTTAGTTCCCCTCTCAGTTCAGCATTCAAAATATACAATGGTTCTCAAAACAGTCTGCACCTGTTTCCTAATCTATTGCTTCATAAAGCTTCATTTCTCCATTAAAAATGAAACGAAATGCTCAATACATTCCTTAAAACTACTTGTATTCAATTCTATACCCCTCCTTAATTGTATATTTTTGACAACCATCATAACTTAATATTCAGACAACGTCGATAAATTAAGAGCTCTCGTCAATTTAGCGTCAGACATCGTCTATTTAGCGTCCGCAATTGCATAAATTAACAAGACATCGTTCATTTAATGTCCAACATCGTCAATTTAACGTCAGACATCGTCTATTTATCGTCCGACACATTATGAAAAAGTCAATCATCGTCAATTTATCGACCAACATCGTTCATTTAACGTCAGACATCGCCTATTTATTGACAGACATCGTCTATTTATCGTCCGACATATTATGAAAAAGTCAATCATCATCAATTTAACGTCCAACATCGTTCATTTAACGTCAGAAATCATCTATTTAATGTCAGACACAATTAAAGTCTAGGCTATCTACTACTTTAAGAGATTAAATAGAAGCTAATGCAAGTGCTAATAAAAGATAAAAGGCCACAACGGCCGCTTGCCAAACAACCCAAGACTAATTAGCTATTTAACTAATATGATAATTTGCTAATCAGTACAATTTAAAAAGATAAGTTTATCTTAACTACCCTCCCTATATTTTAACAATGCAGAATCAACTGCAATTCCTACTTTCATTTTTCAAATTATATATATGTCGGCAGCAAGAATTCTTTGGGTAGATGATGAGATAGAAAGTCTTCATTCTTTACAGATATTTTTAAAGCAGAAGGGATACGAGCTTACCACTTTTACCAATGGCTACGATGCAGTAGAATACGTAAAAGACAATATTGTAGATGTGGTATTGCTGGACGAATCGATGCCCGGTATGTCGGGACTGGAAACGCTGGAGAAAATAAAGAATATCAACCGCTCATTACCGGTAGTACTTATTACCAAGAACGAAACGGAAACCCTGATGGACGAGGCTATTGGTAGTCAGATAAGCGATTATTTGCTAAAGCCCGTAAACCCCAATCAGATACTGCTGAGCATTAAGAAAATACTGGATAATAAAAGATTGGTAGCGGAGAAAACTACTACTTCGTATCAGCAACAATTCAGCCAGCTATTTATGGCTTTAAATAATAATCCTACGCATACAGAATGGATGGATATTTATAAAAAGCTGATATACTGGGAGCTCGAAATGGAGAAAAGTAATAGCCCCGAAATGCAGGAGATTCTATCCTCGCAAAAGAGTGAGGCTAACTCTGAGTTCTTTAAGTTTGTAAGTAAGAACTATACTAAGTGGGTGAACCCTAAAACGATTGATGCACCTATTATGAGTCATAATCTGATGCAGCTGAAAGTATTGCCGCATATAGAAAAGGGCATCTCTACTTTCTTTATACTGATCGACAATCTACGCTACGATCAATGGAAGGCTATAGAACCCATTTTTGCAGAACACTTCAGGGTAACAGAAGAGGAAACATTTTATTCCATTCTTCCTACGGCTACGCAATATGCCCGCAATGCCATTTTTGCAGGAATGCTCCCTATAGATATAGAAAAGAAATTCCCTGGCAAGTGGAAGAATGATGAGGAAGAAGGCGGCAAGAATTTATATGAAGAAGACTTTTTGCGAGATCAGGTAAAAAGACTGAGAAGAGAAGATACGAAGGTTAGTTACCAGAAAATAGTGAACTTTAATGATGGCCAGAGCCTGGTAAATAATGTACACAATTTACTGCAGAACGACCTGAATGTGATTGTATACAATTTTGTAGATATGCTGAGTCATGCAAGAACGGAGATGGAAGTTCTGAAGGAACTTGCCAGCGACGAGGCCAGCTATAGAAGTGTAACAAGAAGCTGGTTTGAACATAGTGCATTGAATCAGGCACTGAAAAAGATTGCCGATAAAAAGATTCGTTTAATACTGGCAACAGACCATGGAACAATGCGGGTAAAAACCCCTTGTAAGGTAATTGGCGACCGACAAACTACGGCGAACCTAAGATATAAACATGGCAGAAATCTGGATTATGATAACCGTGATGTGCTGGCATTTAAAGATCCAAAAGAAGCAGGATTGCCTGCACCTGCATTAAACTCTTCTTTCATTTTTGCTAAGGAAGATAAGTTTTTATGTTATCCTAATAACTACAATCATTTTGTAAACTACTATAAAAATACTTTCCAGCATGGAGGCATTAGTCTGGAAGAAGTAATTATACCAGTGATAAAGATGGAGCCGAGGAATTTGTAAACAATAGGGAGTTAGGAGATAGAATAATACAAAAGACAGTTGCAAGTTTCTTGTTGCCAGTAACCAGTAACTTGCAACTGCCTTATATTCCATAGTGCCTTGTATTCATTAGCACATTAGCTAATTATTCCCCATGCTTCACTTCCCCGCTTCCCGATACCGAACTATTTACCGTTGGATGCCCAAAATATTCTATATCACCACTACCACTGATATGTGCTTCCAGGGTAGCTGTAGCAAATACCGAAGCATCGCCACTACCCGATATACTACAGGTTACATTGCTTGCTTTTACTTCAGAAAATCTCATATCCCCTGATCCGGAAATATGCAGAATAATATCATTAGCAGTACCCTTAAATTGAATGTCCCCCGATCCGGTAATAGAAGCATTTAACTTGTTCAGCTGACAAGGTTGTTCCGCTTCTATAGCGCCACTACCAGTAACACTGATTTTGTTAAGCTCATTAAAAGCATCTTTTAAAACTATATTGCCACTACCCGATATGTGTAGAATATGCAATGCAACTGGGGTATGAATAATCACCTTAGAACGGGAGTTGGAAATATTAATATTCTCCGGCTCATTTTTAATAATCAGTCGGGTTCCTTCCACCGAAGCCTGCGTGTATTTTATTATGTTTTCGTAGTCGCTCACTTCTACTGAAAGTTCGTTGCCTTTATAAATTTCCACATCGCTGTTATTGGCAATTTCAATTTCATCAAACTTACTAAACGTCCGCATTTTGCTGATGATGCTACCTGTGCCAGTTATATGTTTTCCAAAAGCAAAGTCGCCTTCATCACATCCCGATAATACCAAAGAACTGATAGAAAGTAATAAGCCAAGATAAATGTATTTCATACCGTGTTAGTTTTAATAATTAGCCGAAAAGTATTCATAATTACAATGCAAAGGTTGATGTATTTATTTATAAGGCAAAATAGGAAAGATAAAAGGCTGTAAAAGCTTTAGTTATTGTAGCACTAATGACCTAAAACAAAATCGCCCCTTTCGGGACGATTCTGCTTTTTTAACATCAACGTTCAACAATGAAACATTCGGAAACTTGCTCAAAAAAAACTATGTTATATTAATCAATACGCATTTTATAAAAGGAGCGCCATACAAATATCAGTGCAATAGAAAGGAATACTAAACCCACATAAGGCGCAACATCTCTAAAGTTTTTAGAGATAGCAATCTCCATTGCCAGCAAGCCAAAGAGGGTAGTAAATTTGATAATAGGATTTAGTGCAACGGAAGAGGTATCTTTAAAAGGATCGCCAACGGTATCTCCAATTACGGTAGCATCATGCAACGGTGTACCCTTTGCTTTAAGATCTATTTCTACTACCTTTTTAGCATTATCCCATGCACCACCTGCATTGGCCATAAAGATGGCTTGAAACAAACCAAACACCGCTATAGCAATAAGGTAACTAACAAACAGCGCAACGGCATTGTTGCCACCAATACTAGCAGGAGAAGAGAAGCAGGCAAAGGAAAGTGCGAAGAAGAAGATACCAACAAAGATGTTGAACATTCCTTTCTGTGCATATTGCGTACAGATTTTAACTACCTCGGTTGATTTTTCTACATCGGCTTTTCTGGGAGCATCCGGATCCAGATTAATATGTTCTTTAATATACTTTACAGCTCTATAAGCCCCGGTAGTTACTGCTTGCATAGAAGCTCCGGTAAACCAGTAGATAACAGAACCTCCTAAAATAAATCCTAAAATAGTATATGGATTCAGTAGGTTTAAAATTTTTTCTGGCTCTATCTGCAAAGTATTTTTAATCATTAATATCAAGGAGAAAATCATGGTAGTTGCACCCACTACTGCGGTACCTATTAAAACTGGTTTTGCTGTAGCTTTAAAGGTATTACCTGCACCATCGTTTGCTTCGAGATAGTACTTTGATCTTTCCCAGTCAGGTTTAAATCCAAAGTCTCTTTCTATCTCTGCACTGATATTCGGAACTTCTTCAATAAGAGACAGTTCGTATACAGATTGTGCATTGTCGGTTACTGGTCCATAACTATCTACAGCAATAGTAACAGGACCCATGCCCAGCATGCCAAAAGCGACTAAACCAAAAGCGAAAATAGAAGGATAAATCATGAACGCATCCAGTCCGAATGTGCTGGCAAAATAAGCGCCAAACATTAATATAAAGAATACAATTCCTTGCCAGAAAGCAGAGAAGTTTCCTGCTACTAATCCGGATAAAATAACGAGCGAAGCACCTCCTTCTTTACCTGCATGTACTATCTCTTGTACGTGGGTAGATTTAGGGGAAGTAAATATTTTAGTAAACTCGGGAATGATAGCTGCACCAAAGGTTCCACAACTGATAATGGTTGCTAAAATCCACCACATATTAGGGTTGCCATTAATGTCGGGAATCATTAATTTGCTAACTACAAATGTTACTATAATAGATAGGATAGAAGTAATCCAGACAAGGTGTGTAAGTGGTGCTTCGAAATCAATATCTTCTTTTTTGCAATACAATACTTCACTGATGATGCTATTGATATAAAAAGAAGCAACAGAGGTAATCACCATGAGAATTCTCATTACAAAAATCCATACCAGTAATGAAGTTTGTATTGTACCTGTAACCACAGGGCTCATGTGAAGTGCAGAACCACCAACTGCTAATAATATAAAAGAAATAAGCGCAACTCCGGTAACACCGTAAGTTTCAAAACCATCGGCAGTAGGGCCTACAGAATCACCTGCATTATCGCCCGCACAATCAGCTATTACACCAGGATTACGGGGATCATCTTCGCCAATTTTAAAGACTACTTTCATCAGATCGGAACCTATGTCGGCAATCTTGGTAAAGATACCTCCTGCAATACGAAGGGCAGAAGCACCAAGGGATTCACCAATAGCAAAACCAATGAAGCATGCACCTGCAAGATTGGATGGCATAAGTAATAATATTACCAGCATCATCATCAGCTCTACACATATTAATACTACCCCAATACTCATTCCTGCATTCAGGGGTATTTTTAATAAGTTCAATGGTTTTCTTTTCAGCGATGCAAAGGCCATACGGGCATTTGCAAGTGTATTCATTCTGATGCCAAAAGCTGCTACAGAATAAGAACCTAAAATACCAATAACTGTCCATGACAATATAAGTACTACGCCACCTGGACCAAAGAGTGCATTGCCTTCATGATCTTTAGCTAAGAATCCAAAATAACCTGCTACGGCAGCACCAATAAATACAAATAATATTGCCAGAAATTTACCTTGCTGTTTTAGATATGCACCACAGGTTTTGTAGATAACATCTCCAATTTCGAGCATGGTTCTGTGTGCAGGTAAACTCTTTACTTTTTTGAACTGATAAACACCAAATAACAAACCCAGAATGGTAACCAGAAAACCCCAGTACAAAATTTTCTCGGAATGAATAGCTTCAGGAATTTTTAAATCTGCTTCGCTGGCATATGTATAAAGAGGAACGATTAAGGAACTAATGACGATGACTAGAAAGCGAACAATCTTTTTCATAACATCTAACTTTATAATGTAAAAAATATATTTACACTGCAAAGTTATTATTGAACAAATCCTTAATCTATGACAACAATCATCATTTTGATAATATTACTAAAATGGGGTGATGCAATCGATTGTTTCAGCAAGAACAAACGATTGCGATTGTTTAATAAAATATAAACTGTTCATATTCTAACAAAGCATTAACCTAGTTGGGGTAAAATTTAGAGTTGTAAAGAACCTACAGTAATCTATTATCTTATATTATAGGCTCAGCTTTATACTATACTTAAAATGCGTATCGTCTTCTAAATCGGTAAGAATAAATCCTGCATTACGCTTGGTGCATTCTGTTGCTATAAGGTTGGCAGATTTTAGGGTATTGGCCTCATCAAGATGACTAAATGGTTCATCCATCAGCAACCATTTAAAGGGCTGTACTAAGGCTCTGATAATGGCAATTCTTTGTTGTTCTCCATAGCTACAGATACCTGCCTTCTGATGCAGGATATGGGTAATGCCCAGCTGCTCTGCCATTGTATCTATAACATCTTGATTATAGTAAGGTTGCTGCAATACCCTGTTGACTTCAATATTCTCTTTTGCTGTAAGTTGAGGAAATAAACGAAGATCCTGAAATACAATACTTACTTCTTGCTGACGTATAGCAGCAAGATCGGTTGTGCTAAAGTTTTTAAGGTCTTTATTGTTCCATAAAATGTTGCCATCATAATCGGTACGAAGAGAATATAGGCAATGAATAAAAGTAGTTTTCCCTGTACCACTGGGTGCCTTTATTTTAATCCATTCTCCTTCCTGGAAAGAAATGGTTTCATTCCAGATATCAGAAGGCCGCTGCAATAACTTATCCTTCAATGGTAATGGAACAATAGTTTTTAATTGAATCATTTGATGATAAGATTAATGATGAGCATGGAAAACCTGACCTTCTTCTTTTCTTGCCTTAGCTACTTTTTCAGATATATGCATGGTCATGTTGTGCAATTGAATAAGACTATTCTCTACAGTATCTTTCAGTCTTAATTCGCCATGTGTTTTTATTATTCCTTCGTTATTATTATCACTACTAACAAAGGCGTCTTTCAAGGTGCTTTTCAACAAAGTTTTTACTTCATTACCCGTAGAAGACATTTCATTTAATACAACATCATCTACCCCGGATAAATAACTATCGATATTAATATAACCTGCTGACGTTTTTCCTTTCACTACTTGTTTAATATCTTCCGGAATATTGTTTTTAGTTTTACCTAACAGATACAAATTATAAAAAGGTGTACTGGAACTGTATAATAGTTTGCTTTGATCTACATGCAAAGTTCCTGCTACAGGCAAAGATGAATTAATGGTATAATCATCCCCTTTTCTGGAAAGTAAACCAAAACTACTGGTTAAGCCAAGAAGCTTATCAGCACTGATTTTATTATGGATGCCTGCCATAACTATGCAGTTGTTATTAGTGCCTTTATTGCTGATAGAAAAGTCGGAGAATACAACACTTAAGTCACCCGAAATACTCAAGGTAATATCTTCCTTACTAATGCCGGATTTTAACAGTAGCACATCTGTAATGGCCGCAATATCCATGTCTTTTATCAGCCCGTCAAAAATTGCAGGATTAAATGAAGAGAGGATAAAACTATTTACATTGGCTGATGGATATTTATCCAGCAATTCGGTATTTACAACACCGCCAGCATATCGTTTAGTTAAACTCTTCAAAGCATCGTTCAGATAAATTGTACCGTTTAATACTACTTTTCCTATATCAAAATTGAAGGTAGCTGCATAGTAATTATTGCTGATAAAACTATCCAACCTAACAGGCTGAACTGCAAGCTGACTGGTATAATTAGTAAGGAAAGAAGAGTTGCTAAAAGTATATAAATCTGCAGACTCTTTTTGTAACTCATTGAATTGTTTTATAGAAGCAACAGATTCATTTTCTGCAAGACTATAATACTTAGCCACCTGTTTTAGAAGAGAATTAGTGTCAGCAGGAATAAATTGTGCAGTATGTGTTTTAAAGTTGTATTCTTTTCTGTCTTTTTCTGGGTTAACAGAAAATATTACCACTTCTTTATTCCAGGAGACTTCAAATTTATTTTCAATAAGAGCGTAAGTAAAGTTTTCTTTTTTAGTGATGGATAAAGTCTTCCAGTCTTTATTGTTTTTTAGAGTTGTTTCCAGCTTCTCTCCATCTTTCAATAACCCTATAAAATTGATACTTGCAGAAGGTTTTCCCATGATAGTTTTAGGGGCAACAAATAAGTAAAGCTTTTCTTTTAGATCGATACATTCGTTGAGTTCTTCCAACTGATTTCTAAAATAATCATTATCCTTTTTGGTCAGCAAATCTTTCAATACACTATCCAGCTTAATAAAAGCATTGGTTTTTATTTTATCCATCAGCATGGGAGAATTGATAACCAATACTACAGCTGTTTCTTTTGGAATATACTTTGCAGGATCAGGCTTTTGATTATTACTACAAGCAATAAGCAGTAAGAAACAACTATAGAAAAGAAGCTTTTGTAGCATAAAGAAATATCTTATTGTGTTGTTAGCTATTGCAGTGTTATCAGCCCTTTAAAATATTGTTTATAGAAAAACGTAATCTATCAATGTACTCATGGAAACTGTTTGCTGTGTACTGGTAGTAAGGTGTTTTACCACGCAATTATTTTCCTCCAGTTCTTTGCTTCCAAGAATGATTATATAAGGAATGTTTTTCTTTTCGGCATATTTAAACTGCTTATCAAACTTTGCATTTTCGTGATACATTTCACAAGCAATATCCTGTTCTCTAAGTTGTTGCATTAAACCAAAAGCAGCCTTGCTTTCTGAATCGCCCAGATTGAAGAATAATACTTTAGTACCAGACTGTACAGCTTCTGGAAACAACTTCAGTTCTTCCATTACATCATAAATTCTATCTACTCCAAAGCTGATACCTACACCAGGTATATTAGGTACGCCAAATAGTCCGGTAAGATCGTCGTAACGACCACCGCCACCAATGCTACCCATCTGAACGCCAATAGCTTTTATTTCGAAGATGGTGCCTGTATAATAATTTAAACCACGGGCAAGGGTAAAGTCAATAGTTAGTTTTGTTTCTTTGGTGGTGAAATTGGAAAGAATATGTTTTATTTCTTCCAGTCCTTTATTGCCCAACTCATTAGTGCCAAATAAGGAAGCAATGGAAGTTAATTTATCTTCGTTAGAACCATCAATGGAAAGATACTTTTCTATAATGATAATCTGGTCATTGGTTAACCCTCTTTGAATAAGTTCATCTTTCACTTTATCCAGACCAATCTTATCCAGTTTATCAATAGCAATAGTGATGTCCATCATTTTGTCGGCACCACCACATAGTTCGGCTAATGCTGCAAGAATCTTTCTGCTATTGATTCTTATTTCTACCTCAATTTCGAGCTTTCTGAATACCGTAGCATAGATGTTTGTTAGTTCAACTTCGTTCAGTAAACTATTACTACCTACCACATCAGCATCGCACTGATAGAACTCCCTATAGCGACCTTTCTGAGGTCTATCGGCACGCCATACAGGCTGAATCTGATAACGTTTAAAGGGAAAGGTAAGTTGACCATGGTTCATGGCCACATAACGAGCAAAAGGAATAGTAAGATCATAGCGTAAAGCACGTTCGGTAATGTTCTTATTATTCTTTCCTTCCAGTACTTTTTCAAACTCTGCTTTTACCAAAGTGTGTTTATCAGGATTATCTAAACCATTATTTAAAATTTTGAAAATAAGCTTGTCTCCCTCTTCGCCATACTTACCCATCAAGGTATCGAGGTTCTCCATTGAAGGAGTTTCCAAAGGCTGAAAGCCGTATATTTCAAATACCTTTCTAATGGTATTAAATATATAGTTCCGTTTGCGAACGGTTTCTGCATTAAAGTCTCTTGTGCCTTGTGGAATGCTTACGTTTACTTTAGCCATGTTATTTGTCGTGAGTCGTGAGAATACATAGTGAGTCGTGAGAAAATACTTCGTGATATTCAAAAATAACGAAATGTTTCGCTCTAATACACAATCATCTTATTCAGCATTTGTACTGTTCTTATAATTAGTATTCCCGTTTCTTCTAACTCTTTTTTTTTTATATAATTTAAATCAATTGATATGTCAAAAATAGTGTCTACTTCAATTGCAGACCCTCTTGATACTTCAAAATATCTTCTTCTTTCAATGGACGATTTTCTGCTACATCCTTCTGCAATATTAAGATGAACTGATAATGCTGCTCTTCGTAGCTGCTGAACCATATTAAACTTTTCATCTAATGGCAATAGTTTTGATTTGCTGTAACAAGATAGAACCAACTGTTTAGTTGTCTTAAAAACATCTAATCTGGTATGAGCTAATTCGAGGAACATGGTAGTCTATTTCGTGAGTTGTGAAAATACATCGTGAGTCGTGAAAAACATCTTTAATTAAGAGCTAAATGTGCTAAATATTTTTCCTTCCTCCTGTATTTTAAATTCTCGCAAATATACTTTAATAGAATACTATCAACTTTATTAAATAACAAAACATAAATGTATTTCTCACGATGTATTTTCACGACTCACGACTCACGCGTCTAACGAGTACTTACTCACAATATTATCACACGCTCTATCAATCATTTGAAACACTACATGAAAACCTTCTTCGCCACCATACCATGGATCGGGAACATCTCTGTCTTCACCCGGATACAATTCATTCAATAATAAATCTACTTTCTCCTCCTGCCAATTGTTGCCACAAATATGTTTTACATCATTGTAATTGCTGTTATCCATCACATAGATTTTATCATAAAAAAGAATGTCTTCCTTTCTGAATTTTCTTCCTTTTTGTTTTGATATATCTATGCCATTCAACTTAGCTACTTTTTGTGAAAGATGATGGGGAGTTTCACCTATATGATAGCCTGCAGTACCTGCACTATCTACAGTCCATTTTAGCCCTGCTTTATCCGCCTTATCTTGTAAAATGCCTTCTGCTAAAGGACTTCTACAAATATTACCCAGACAAACCATCAGTATCTTCATGCGGCAAATTTAGTTGGCAGAATTTCTTTTGCTATAAAAGTTTTAATGTTTTATAAAGTAACCTCTACTTTTTTGTGATAAGCAGTATGTATCCATTTCTTCAGATTGTTTTCGAAATACAGTCTAAAAAGTTGATTGTTTACTACATTATTCATAATAAAACTCATTGCATTAGGAGAAACCGACATAAGCCTTTTATAGAGCTTTACATCATCGGTAACTCTTCTTTGAATTTCCCTTGTATAGTTGGTAAACATACTGTTTTCGTAACAGTTTTGTTTAACAGCTCTTTCTATAAAATGAGCAGCAATATATCCCGTCATCATCCCTGTGCCAATACCTTCACCAGTAGTAGGAATAACCATCGAGGCAGCATCTCCTACCAAAAGCCATCCATCTCCAGAAGCCTGACGATTAAGGGACGCAAATGGAATTCCCCAACCCTTCACCTCTTCCAGTGGAGTTGCATTAGCAAAACGTTCAGCTAATGATGAATCGGTCTTTAATAATGAATCAAAAATCTCTCTAATATTAAATGATTTGTCAGCAGCTATTTTACTTGTCATCCCATACCCTACATTCGCCTCTCCATTGTTCTGAGGAAATATCCAGAAGTAGGACATAGGGTATTTTTTAGGGAAATATATTTCTATTAAATTATCGGGATGCATGTTATCAATTCCTTTCCAGTATTGACGAAGTGCTCCTGCGTAATGCAACCTGTTTATCATTCTTTCTCCTACATTTTTCAACACTATAGAATGGTCCCCATCTGCCCCAACAATCATATTGGCATCAATGGTTATTTCTGTACCATCATTTCTTTTAGCCAACACTTTCCAGTCAGTATCTATTCTTAATAATTCAATCACTTTTGTTCCCTGAAAAAATTGAACAAAAGTCTTATCAAGTTTGCCCTGTAAGAACTGATCGAACATCATTCTCTTGGCAATAAATAAAGGTGGTTCCAGTTGCTGTTCTTTAGAAGTTGGAAAGCGACCAAAGTCCATCGTTTTCTTATTCTCCAGCAACAATCTGAAACCCCATGAAGGCGTAAATTCAGGGTTCTTCAAAATTTCGTTGGGAATAATATCTGGATCAATATGATTCAGCATCCGGACGGTTTTAATGTCCAGTCCATCTCCACAAATCTTATCTCTTGGAAACTCTGCTGCATCTACCATAATATGATCAATACCCATCCGGGAAAGAAAAATAGAGGTAGAAGTACCTGCCGGTCCTGCACCTATAATACAAACTTTAGTTTTAAGACTGACACTATCCATTCTATAGAAAAGCCCTTTTCAGGATGTTATTTTATTGAATAATTTTATGGTTTAATATCCTCTTACATTCTTGCCTTCCATATAGTTCATAAAAGCTTTATTGCAAACTTTATTCCCTCCTGGAGTTGGATAGTTTCCTGTAAAATACCAATCACCGGTATTGGTTGGACAAGAATGATGTAAATCCTCGATATTCTGGTAAATTACTTTTACAGGAATATTAATTTCCTTAGGTGTAATCAGCTGTGCAATTTTATCGGAGATCTCTTCGGTAGTAAAAGTCTTATAAATTTTACGGACAACATTTTCGGTATGAAGGGTGTTGTTCCGTTGCATTTCTAAACATTGTTTTTGTAAATCTACCAGTACGTTTTCCATACCTTTTTCTTTAAGCAATTCTATAGCGGCTTTAAAGGCAATAAAGTCCCCCATTTTACTCATATCAATACCATAACAATCAGGGTATCTTATTTGTGGAGCAGAGGAGACTACTACTATTTCTTTAGGTTGCAAACGGGCCAGCATTCTTACAATACTTTCTTTTAAAGTAGTGCCACGAACTATACTGTCATCTATTACAACAAGGGTATCTTCGTTTTTTCTAACAGTACCATACGTAATATCGTAAACGTGTTGTACCATTTCGTTTCGGTTCACATCTTCAGTAATAAATGTTCTTAGTTTAACATCCTTTATTGCTATTTTCTCCTGCCGGATTTTACGGGTAATCATCTCCTGTAACTTATCGGGATCTATATCACTTCCCCAGCTTAAAATTCTCTCAACTTTAATCTGATTAAGATAATCTTCCATTCCTTTTACCAACCCATAAAAAGCTACTTCGGCAGTATTGGGGATATAAGAAAAGATAGTCCTTCTTAAATCATAATGAATATACTCCAACACCCTTTTACTAAGGTGGTGTCCTAAAGCAATTCTTTCTCTGTATATTTTTTCATCACTGCCTCGGGAGAAATAAATACGCTCGAAACTACAAGCTCTTCTTTCTTTAGGTTCAGCAACCTGATCAATAGTATAATTACCATTACAATCTACTATAAGTGCTTGCCCAGGCATTAACTCCTGAACTTCGTTTTCGCCCACATTAAACGCTGTTCTGATAGCTGCTCTTTCGCTCGCTGCCACTATTACTTCATTATCTATATAATAATATGCAGGTCTTATTCCATGCGCATCACGGAATACAAAAGAACTTCCATTGCCAATCAATCCACCTACTGTATACCCGCCATCAAATAGTTGTATAGATTTGGATAATACAGATTTTAAATCGGGGTTAGTAGGATTTTCCTCAGCCTCTTTAGAAAGAAAGTGATGAATAACCTCCATCATTGCTGCCAGATCACTTTGTTTCTGAAAAACGCCTGGATTAATATTTAAAAGGTCATAAATCTCATCCGTATTTACCAGATTAAAATTACCTGCAAGCGCTATGTTTTTGGATGGCACTATATCTCTCTTAATAAAAGGGTGACAAAAATCTACCTGGTTTTTACCTTGTGTACCATATCGTAAATGACCTAACAATAACTCACCCAGAAAAGGTAGATGACCTTTCATTATTTCAGGGTGTTGCTTTGCATCGGGAAGATACTTTTCCAGTTCATTGATTTCCTGACCCATTTTAAAGAAAATGTCAGCAATTGGTTGCTGCGCATTACTTCTTATTCTGTGTAAATAAGGGGAACCCGATTCAATATTTAATTTTACAGTTGCAATACCAGCACCATCCTGACCACGATTGTGCTGTTTTTCCATTAAAAGGTATAGCTTATTAATGCCATAAAGAACGGTACTGTATTCTTGCTGATAATAAGAAAATGGTTTACGCAACCTGATAAAGGCTAATCCACATTCGTGTTTTATTTCGTCGCTCATGGTGTTTGTAGTAGGCCGCTAAAGTAATTGTAATATTTGGTTCTGATTTTATTAGTCCGTATTAAATATTTTTTCCATCTTTAAATGTGGAATATTAACCTCCATAAATTCATTTCCGTAGATATTATATCCTAATTTTTGATAAAATGGGACTGCAATCTTTCTGGCATGAAGATTTATTCTGTTAATTTTTTTACTTTTTGCATAGTCTTCTACAAATTCTATTAAGTCTCTTCCTATTCCCTTGCCCTGATATAGTGGATCAACAGCCATTTGCCTTAGTTTAAAACTGGTATTTTTAGAATAATTATCTACTACACAACACCCAATTATCTCTTTTTTATCATTAAAACAAGCAAATAAGTAACTGTGAATATCTTTATTTAAGTCTTCTGCAGAAAAATTTAATCCTAGTGGAATACGTAGTACTTTCCTACGTAAATCAACCATTTTTTCATATTCCGGACTATTAAAAAGTATAGTATTAATGCTAAAATTTATACTCATATGTAAATATTTGAAACAAAAAAATATTATTCATGATTGCAAATTTGGTAAAAACTATACTTTTGCTGCTGAATTAAAAAATTATTACAATGTCAGACATCGCTACTAGAGTGAAAAAAATTATCGTTGACAAGTTAGGAGTTGACGAAGCAGAAGTTACAACAGAAGCTTCCTTTACTAATGACTTAGGAGCCGACTCTTTGGATACTGTTGAGCTTATCATGGAATTTGAGAAAGAGTTTAATATCTCTATCCCAGACGAACAAGCAGAAACAATTACTACAGTTGGTCAAGCTGTTACTTACTTAGAAGAAAACGCAAAGTAAGATTTACTTTATAGTTTAAAATGGAATAATCTAATCCGCCTTTCAATAGCGCTTTATAGGCTGCTGCTGTCTGGCGGATTATAACTTAAACAGGCTTCTCATATGGAATTGAAAAGAGTTGTTATTACTGGTATTGGAGCAATTACTCCAATAGGAAATACATTAGATGAGTTTTGGACAAACCTTGTAGATGGTGTTTCCGGTGCCGACATGATTACACAATTCGACGCTTCTAAGTTTCGTACTAAGTTCGCCTGTGAAGTTAAAAACTTCGATCCTACTGTCTATATGGACAGAAAGGAAGCAAGAAAAATTGACCGTTTTACTCAATTTGCTATTGTTGCCAGCGATCAGGCTATGATTGATGCTGGTTTAAATAAGGAAAATGTAAATCCTGATAGAACTGGTGTAGTTCTTGCCAGCGGTATTGGTGGTTTGATTACTTTTCAACACGAAGTAACCGAATTTGCTAAAGGCGACGGAACGCCAAGGTTCAATCCTTTCTTTATTCCTAAAATGATCTTAGATATTGCCGCTGGACAAATTTCCATGCGTCATAACTTAAGAGGTCCAAACTTTTCCGTTGTAAGTGCTTGTGCTAGTAGTACCAATGCAATTATTGCTGCTTATAACCTATTACAATTAGGTAAAGCCGATATAATTGTTAGTGGTGGTAGCGAAGCAGTTATCAGCGAAGCTGGAGTTGGTGGTTTCAACGCTATGAAAGCAATGAGCGAAAGAAACGACGATCCTAAAACAGCTTCCCGTCCTTACGATAAAGATCGTGATGGATTTATTATGGGAGAAGGTGCCGGTGTAGTTATACTGGAGACCTTGGAACATGCCTTAGCACGCGGTGCCAAAATCTATTGCGAAATAGCTGGTGGTGGCGCTACTGCCGATGCACATCATATTACAGCTCCTCATCCTGAAGGATTGGGTGCTAAAAATGTAATGCTTGCTGCTTTGGAAGATGCTGGCATGAAACCAGAAGATATCGACTATATCAATACCCATGGTACTTCTACTCCTTTGGGCGATATAGCAGAAGCAAAAGCAATCTTAAGTGTATTTGGAGAACATGCTTATAACTTAAATATCAGTGCTACAAAATCTATGACAGGTCACTGTCTTGGAGCTGCTGGCGCTATTGAAGCAATCGCTTGTATAAAAGCAGTTGTTCATGATATAATTCCTCCAACTATCAATCACTTTACGGATGATCCTGATTTGGATCCTAAATTGAATTTCACCTTCAACAAAGCACAAAAACGTACTGTCAATGCAGCCTTAAGTAATACTTTTGGTTTTGGCGGGCATAATGCTTGTGTTATTGTAAAAAAATATAAAGGTTAAGTGCAATTCTTTAAGCATTTTTTCGCTTCGAATGATGCAAATAGTTTCCATAAAGAAATAAAGAAACTATTAGGGTTAAAACCCACCAATATTAATCTCTATATTACTGCGCTTAGTCATCGCTCCATGAAAGATGCTCCAGAGGCGAATAATGAACGCTTGGAATATTTAGGCGACGCGGTATTAAGTTCTGTTGTAGCCGATTATCTTTTTAAAAGATACCCCTACAAGGACGAAGGTTTTCTTACAGAAATGAGAAGCAAAATGGTGAATCGTCAGCAATTGAATGATATCGCTGTAAAAATTGGCTTAAAAAAAATTACCCTTTATAATAAAATTGATGGCTCACTAAAGAACAGTCATATTTTTGGCAATACCTTAGAAGCTGTTGTTGGTGCAATTTATCTGGATAAAGGATACATAAAAACACATAAGTGGATTCTGAAACACTTAGTTATTCCACACATGTTTGTAGATAATCTGGAGCTGATAGATATTAATCTAAAAAATAAGCTAATAGGGTGGGCCAGTAAAAATAATAAAATACTTTCCTTCGATTTAGCAGAAGAAAAATATGAATCTGGTAGAAGACTTTTTATTATTCATACCATGCTCGATGGCGAAATAATATCGGAAGGCAAAGGGTTTAATAAGAAAGATGCTAGTATTATAGCAGCTCAGTTGGCAGTAGAAAAATTAGGTTTGCTAACAATAGATAACAATAAATAGAAATTAAACAGTTTATTTGCAGCTTACAAAGAAATAAACTATACAAAAATAAACCTCGATCGTATATGTCAAATAACTTATTGAAAGGTAAAAAGGGAATAATCTTTGGTGCTTTAAATGAACATTCTTTAGCATGGAAAACTGCTGTAAAATGTCATGAACAAGGGGCTTCCATAGTTTTAACCAATGCACCTATTGCAATGCGTTTTGGTGAAATAAATCAATTAGGGGAGCAAATTAATGCACCTATCATTCCTGCGGATGTAACCAATATGGAAGATATTGAAAACCTGATTACAAAATCAATGGAACACTTTGGTGGTAAGATCGATTTTATCCTGCATAGTGTTGGTATGAGTATCAATGTTCGTAAAGGAAATGTATACTCAAACCTTAATCACGAATGGATGCTTAAAACACTCGATATCTCTGCGGTTAGTTTACACAGAGTATGTCAGGTGGCTTACGAAAAAGATGCAATGAACGATTGGGGTAGCATTGTAGCACTTAGCTATATAGCTGCTCAAAGAGTTTTCCCTGATTACAACGAAATGGCCGATGCTAAAGCTTTACTCGAAAGTATTGCCCGTAGTTTTGGATACCATTTTGGTGTAAGAAATAAAGTTCGTGTAAATACCATCTCTCAATCTCCTACCATGACTACCGCTGGTAGTGGTGTAAAAGGATTCGACGGGTTCCTGGTATATGCCGATAAAATGAGTCCATTGGGTAATGCAAGTGCAGATTCTTGTGCTGACTATTGCGTATCTATGTTCTCCGATCTATCCCGTTACGTAACCATGCAAAACCTTTTCCACGATGGAGGTTTCAGCTTTACAGGTGTTTCTCATGGCGTAATAGATATGATGAAAGAAATGTAGTTTTCAAATCAATAAGTTGATAACTATTCTATAAAGGAGTCCCCGAAGTATCCATACTTCGGGGATTTTTGTTTTTATTCAAATAGCTACTCAGCATAATTATTGGGAACTTGCATAATAATCCCTTTCATTTGCCCCACGAACTAATAGTACATTAATGCAATACCGTCACTTGTTTTTTGATCTTGATCACACGCTCTGGGATTTCGAAGTAAACTCCAAAGAAACCCTGCAGGAATTATACGATACTAATAACCTTGCTGGAAGAGGAGTAACCAGTTTCGAAGAATTCTTTAATAACTATAGTGCTCATAATCATCGCTTATGGGATAGATATACTAAAGGCTTTATTAAACAGGAAGAATTAAGATGGAAAAGAATGTGGCTTGCCCTGCTCGATTTCAAGGTTGCCGATGATGTTCTATCCAGAAAACTCTCTGTAGAATTTCTACAGATTCTACCTACCAAACGAAACATATTTCCTTATACTATTGAAATTCTGGAGTACCTGAAAAATAAAGGCTATATCCTGCACTTAATTACCAACGGGTTCGAACAGGTTCAGTATGGCAAACTGAAGAACAGCAATATGGAACATTACTTCAGTAAAGTAATTACCTCCGAAATGGCCAGTAGCTTAAAGCCTAATAAAGAAATTTTCGATTATGCTTTAGAAAAAGCAGGCGCTAAAATGGAAGAAAGTATTATGATTGGCGACAATATAGAAGCAGACATAAAAGGAGCAATGAATGCAGGCTGGGACGCCATTTTTGTAAACCATATCAATGCAGCGGTTAAAGATGTAAAACCTAAATACATAATTTACAATCTCGAAGAACTGGAAAGGATATTTTAAACTAAATAAATTTAGTTACCAGTTACTAGTAACCAGTAATTGGTAACGCATATTTTGTATTCTCCTCTTTTAACAATTTATCATACAGCAATTTATCCATTAAACTATATCTAATAAAGGATTTACATCTTTTTGCAGTCTAAAGTATATTACAAACACCCAATGATATTGAAAAGGATACTCTTCGCTCTTTTACTGATAATTTCTACGGCCTTTTCGGCTAATGCCTTGCACATTAAAGGTGGTTGGATAGAATATAAATACTTAAGCCGCGATACTGCGGCTAAGACTACTACCTACAATATTACGACCTATATTTTAGTTACTTGCGATGCTTCGGTGCCCTATCCTGCTTCATCTTTACAGCAGATTTATGTGGGTGTTTTCGATGCAGTTACTAATGCATATGTGTCTACTAAAACCATTCCCAATACCGGCGAAAACACGGTGTCTAAAACAGCTTATAGTCCCTGTCTCAGCAATCCGCCGCAGGTTTGCTTCAAGGTATACAATTATACTTCTACTATCACCCTGCCCGATAATGCACATGGCTATACATTGGCTATTCAGGACTCCCGCCGTAGCAGTGGTATTATCAATGTAAACAATTCCGGTACTACAGGAATTACTTTTACCAATGGAATTCCGGGCACTATCAATGGGGTAGATTACCATACCAATAGTAGCCCCTCTTTTGTGTTTAAGGATACTACCATTATCTGCCACAACTCCAGTTTTCTCTATCAGTTTAGTGCTACCGATGCTGATGGAGATTCGCTTAGTTATGCTTTCAACAATGGGTTGGATGTAAGCAATGCCAATCCGGGCACTACCTATAATCCGCCTGCTAATCCTCCATACAATTCACTTAGTTATAGTAGCGGCTATAGTGGTTCTCAGCCGCTGGGTCCCAATGTAACAATCGATGCAGCTACTGGTATGATTTCCGGTACCGCTCCTGCTACTACCGGCGAATATGTACTCGCTGTTTATGTTACCGAATGGCGCAATGGCGTTAAGATTAATACCGTAAAAAAGGAACTGCAGTTATATGTAAACAATTGCAGCCTGAGTGCCGCTTCTTTGCCTGTAAATATGCTTAATTGCAGCAATTATACCGAGTCGTTTCAGAACTTATCTGCTGCCAGTAATATCACCAGTTACCTATGGGATTTTGGGGTGACTACCACCACCAAAGATACTTCCACCGCTCCCGTAGCTACCTATACTTATGCCGATTCTGGAACCTATACCGTAAAGCTGAAAGTATCCAATACATTTGGCTGTACCGATTCTGCACAAACGAAAGTGAAAGTGTATCCCGGACTAAAAGCAAACTTCTCCGCTCAGGGAAGTTGCTATCAGTCGCCATTTAGTTTTACCAATCTTACTACTCCCGGCAAGGGCGGTTCGGCCTTTACTTATCTATGGAATTTTGGCGTAGCAGGAGTTGCTACCGATACGTCTACTGCCTTTAAGCCAACTTATTTATTTACCATCGCGGGCAATTATACCGTAAAGCTTACCGTTACCAGCAATAAGGGTTGTTCTGTAGATACTGCTAAAACGATTACCGTAAACTATAAGCCATTTATTTCGCTCCCATTCAAGGATACTTTAATTTGTAGTATCGATAGTGTTCCGTTAATAGCCCTTAGCAATGCCGGTGCTTCTTTTTCCTGGTCGCCTGCTTACAATATTATTGCAGCCAATACCAGCAATCCCGTGGTGTATCCAAAAGATACTACTACCTATACCGTTACCGTGTCGGAAAAGGGCTGTGTTGATAGCGCTAAAGTGAAAGTAAATGTTCTCGATTTTATTACTGTTACGCTCATTAAGGACGATAATTTATGCAAGACCGATAGCATTACCCTTTCGCCCGTTAGTTATGCTCTCAGTTACAAATGGAGCCCTTCTATCGGGCTGAATGATAGTACCGTTAAATATCCGCTCGCATCGCCTGCTACCACTACTACCTACCATGTAATAGCCAACTTAGGCAAGTGT
Source organism: uncultured Chitinophagaceae bacterium (assembly GCA_903907815.1). Taxonomy (GTDB): domain Bacteria; phylum Bacteroidota; class Bacteroidia; order Chitinophagales; family Chitinophagaceae; genus CANFLJ01. The sequence goes on from CAIVPM010000380.1 coordinate 20,961, forward strand.
CAGGATAATGCTGCTATCACCATCCATGTGGCTCCTTATCCGCAGGTAAAGGTGGGCAACGATACTACTATTTGTTATGGTACTACCGCACAGTTGCAGGGTGTTGTAAAAAGTGTTTATTACAACTGGACGCCTACCGCTACCTTGTCCAGTTATTATTCGCTCAATCCTACCGCTGCACCGCTTACTACTACCAAGTATGTGCTGACCGTTACCGATACTTCTTACTGTAAAAAGCCCAAGACAGATACCGTAATGGTAACCGTTATTCCGCCCGTAATAGTGCATGCAGGCAACGATACTGCCATTGTAGCCGGACAACCATTGCAGTTGAATGCCACCGGTCCCGATTCTACTTATTCTTTTCACTGGCAGCCGTCTTCGTATGTAAACAATGCGGCCATTGCCAATCCTATCGCCACCATTCCTTCCGTTATCGATTCTATTCAGGATGTGGTTACCGCTATTTCGCCCGCCACTTGCGAGGGTAGCGATACTATAAAAGTGGTGGTGTACAAAACACTTCCCGATATATTTATCCCTACCGGATTTACCCCCAATGGCGATGGTTTAAACGATGTTATAAAGCCCATTCTCGTAGGTATTACTAAGCTGAATTACTTTACTATTTACAATCGTTGGGGACAGCAGGTATTTACCACCAGCACCCCCGATAAAGGTTGGGATGGAAAGATAAATGGCACCCTCCAGGATCCTTCCAGTTATGTATTTATGGCCGAAGCAATAGATTATTTAGGCAAAACCGTTTTCAAAAAAGGAACCTTCGTCCTAATAAGGTAATCAGTCCTTAAGTTTTTCCGTTTTTAGTCTTTAGTTTTTGTATTATTTGTATTCATTATCACATTATCAAATTATCGAATTATCACATTAGTATTTTGGGGCGTTGCCTTCGGCCGGGCTATCTCTTCCTATCTTTCTGTGCCACTATGCAGGTAGGTTTTATAGCAATTTGTTAGTGGCACAGAAAGGATATTCCCTTATAGCCCTAACGCAAATACAAATACAAGCGAATTTGATAATAGGTTAAACAATAAATACTTACTGGAATTTAAATATCATTTTTATAATCTTGATCCAATTCTCCTATTTTTGAGATCCAATTAAATTCGAACTCATAAAAACACACTTATGGCATTCAGTTTCAATGCAAACCATTCTGAGGTTCTTAGCTTAGAAAACCTTACAAAACAACAAGCGCTTCTAGTCTCATACGAAATAGTAAATCAACTTGGATGGAACATTCATCATCTTAGTGAAAATGGAATAATTGCGTTTACCAACAGAGGATTATTTTCTTGGATTGCTAAGGTTACCATTAAAATAAACGACGAAAGTTTATCAATCATTAGTGAATCTGTTGGTAGTGAAATGATAGATTTTGGTAGAAATAAGAAGAACTTAAGAAAGTTTACTTTCCCATTTTATGATCTAAGATATTTAAACGATACTTCAGATTTACAGGAAAGATATGAAGCATTAAAACCGCTGCTTGATACTACAGAACATGCTGAATTAAAAGAAATTAACAACGAAAACGCACCGGGTTTTTTATCCTTGTTCATTCCAAAAGAAGGCTACTTTATTACTCCTATTGTTATCCTCTTAAACATTGCTGTCTTTGTTTATATGGTCTTATATGGGGTAAGTGTTTTCATGCCTGCGTCTCAGGATCTAATAAACTGGGGTGCCAATTTCAGGCCCGTTACACTTCAGGGACAATGGTGGCGATTATTTACATGCTGTTTCCTTCATATCGGTATTTTTCACCTCTTATTGAATATGTATGCCCTAATGTATATAGGCATACTACTGGAACCATTATTAGGCAAAACAAAATTTATAACTGCTTACTTAATTACTGGAATAAGCGCAAGTATTGTTAGCTTATGGTGGCACGATCTTACCGTTAGTGCTGGCGCTTCAGGTGCAATATTTGGAATGTATGGTGTATTCCTTGCTTTACTTACAACTAGTCTTATCGAACAATCTGCCAGAAAAGCATTACTAACCAGTATCGGCGTTTTTGTTTTATACAATCTTATGAATGGTATGAAAGCAGGAATCGATAATGCAGCGCATATTGGCGGTCTCCTTTCTGGATTAATAATAGGCTACGCATTTATCCCAAGTCTAAAAAATAAAGAGAATAAAAAACTTGAACTATTTATCCCTGTAGGGTTGACTATAGCAGCATTAGTAATTATAGGAATTGTTTATAAATCTTTAAATAACGACATTGTAGTTTATGAAAAGAAAATGGATGAGTTTGCAAAGCTTGAGAAAGCTGCTCTAAAAATTTACAATTTACCCAATGGTACTCCCAATCAGACAATTTTATACGAAATAAAAGAAAGTGGAATTTATAACTGGAATAAAAGTTTAATAGTATTAAAAGAAGCTAGAAAATTAGAGATATCGCCAAAGCTTTTTACAAAGACAGATTTATTGATTGACTATTGTAATGAAAGAATTAACTGTTATAACTTTATTTATAAATCAATAGATGAACATACTGATATTTATAAAGATTCAATAACCTATTACGATCAACTGATTCAACAGACAATAGAACGAATTAAAAAACAGTAATTCTCCAACTCGGCACAGCTTACAAACACTCGGAGTGTCTCTCGGCACTGCCTGTGGCTGTGCCGTAATATGTTTCAGCTTGTGGCTGAATTTCCATCACACAAGAGTAGCAAAGCAATCTGAGTCCCAATAAAATCCTTCACCCAATAGCCAACAATCCCTATTAATCACATTCAACATTTAAAATTCAACATTCAACACAATGTATTCACTCCGTAAATCACTCAAAATCTAATGCTTTACACCTGAAACCCTCCGGCGCTTACTTTTTTCCAATTACTAGCAAATAGTTTTCAATTACTGGCTCAATGCATTCAATTACTAGCCCTACGCTTTCAATTACTGGCGCTTTTTTCCAATTACTAGCAAATAGTTTTCAATTACTAGCTCAATGCATTCAAATACTAGCCTTACGCTTTCAATTACTGTTGCATTTTTTCAATTACTAACCCAACGGTTTCAATTACTAGTAACTATCTTCCAATTACTACCCAGAATTCATGCAATTACTCCATTTATCTGTTGTTTGGTAGTCTCCGACTACATCATCGTGATAGTAAATCTTAGATTTGCTTCCACGTATTAAAACTATATAATCCTATGAACTTGTATGGGTCTATCATTTTATTATTTGTAGACCAAAAATCAATTTTATATGCATCCTAGTATTATTTGTAGACTAAAAATCAATTTTATAGATATCCAAGTATTTTATATCATTCAAAAGGAGGTAGCAATTATGATGCAATGTATTTTGCCTTTGCGTTAGTTGCAGCAGGAGAATCCTTTCCTACCACCCCTGAACGTACCAATATTTTGATGAAGATATAGTGGTAGGAAAGATAGGAAGAGCAGCAACGGCCGCTTGCGGAACGCCCTAAACAAAGTAAAATACAAATAGTACCAGCAACCGGAAACCAGCAACCTGTATTCTCCTCCCTCCTTTTAAAACAGCTTCTAAACTTTAAAGATCCTGATTTTCTATACCTGTTTATAGAATACTAAACAGGTCTATACAATTAGAAACATTATATTTGCGAATAAAGCTTTTAAGATGGAAACAACATTTGTAATAACACCTGATGAATTGGATAGCAATTTTTTAGACTCACTGAAAAAACTATTTAGACATCGTAAACAATTACAAATTTCTGTGTCCGTTGCGGAAGATTTTGATTTATTACAAACAGAATCACCTCAAGTACACCTTGCTCGTTTGGAGAAATGCTTGGCAGAAATTAATAAAGGTGAAAATACCATAACATACACCGACGCTCAACTGGATGATATAATTTTCAATAAACGCTAACCATCTAAAGATAAAATTTATCTTTCATAAAGATGCATTTGAGGATTTTACAAACTGGGCAATTGTAAATAAGAATACTTTTAAACGTATAGCATAACTATTAAAAGATATATCCCGTACTCCTTATGAAGGGAAAGAAAACCCGAAGCGTTGAAACATAACCTAACGGGCTGCTGGAGCAGAAGAATTACGGAAGAACACAGATTGGTATATCAGATTTCAGCAGAAGGAAATGTTCAAATAATTAGTTGTAAAGGCCATTATTAAACAGAGAACTGTTACTGATAAACTGTATTATTCTGTCTCCTATTCAATTAACATCAGTAACTAGCAACCTGTATTTCTCCTGACTCCTATCTCCCTCCTCTTTAAATCTTAAACGTTCCTAAAGCATTCTCCGTAGTTACCCTTGCCACTTCTTCCAGACTACAGGCTTTAATTTCCGCTACCCGCTGTGCTATAATTTTAATATAAGCACTCTCGTTACGCTTACCTCTATAAGGAACGGGCGTTAAATAGGGCGAATCGGTTTCGAGTACAATATGTTGCAGTTCAATATGCTTAAGTACCACGTCCAGTCCTGCTTTTTTGTAAGTACATACACCACCAATACCCAGCAGGAATCCCAGATCAATTATAGCATTCGCTTCCTCTACACTACCACCAAAACAATGAAAGATACCTTTCAGTCCCTTCGCGGCAAAAGGTTTCACCGCTTCTATGGTTTCGGGAGTAGCATTTCGACTATGAATTACAATAGGTAACTCGTATTTCAGAGCCCATTGCATCTGAGTAGTAAAACAATGCATCTGCTGTTCCTTAAAGTTAGTATCCCAGTAATAATCCAGTCCTATTTCGCCAATAGCAGCAAAACTTCTTTTGGAAAGCCATTCCTCCACAATATTTAATTCGGACTGATAATTTTCTTTTACATAACAAGGGTGTAAGCCCATCATAGGATAACACTTGCCAGGAAATTTCTGCTCCAGCAAAAACATATCCTCAATGGCAGAACTATCAATATTTGGCAGAAAAAATTTATCAATTTTATTAAGCAAGGCCTGTTCTATTACCGTATCAATATCAGCCTTAAACTCTTCCAGATAAAGATGGGTATGTGTATCGATGAAATGCATGTTTTTTTTGTTGCTTATAAAATAAAAAAGAAAAGCCTCCGTTTATATATACGAAGCTATGAAAGAACGAATGTAGCTTCTCAAAATACGATTTGAACTTTTGTTTTCATAGGGTACGGATTAAACACGGGCCGTGGTTTTTACCTCAGGCCTTTTTTTATTTAATTAATTGAATTTTGAATTAGCGGATTAACGAATTAGTGAATTAACGAATTATTTGTATTCCAATTATCCATTATCCATTTTCAATTATTAATTACCCTCCTGCTTTCTTCGTATTCTTATAGCCATTTTTTATCAGCCAGGCTACCACCTTTTCTTTATTATCGCCCTGTATAATAGCTATTCCTTTTTTAGCAGAGCCACCAGTACCACAATGATTTTTTAATTTTTTAGCTAAGTCTTCCAGATCTTCTTCGGTACCTACAAAGCCATCAATAATAGTAGCCGCTTTGCCTCCCTTTATTTTAGTATCCAGCTTTATTCTTAATACTTGTTTATCGGGCGCTAAAGTTTCCTGCGATTCCGCTTCTTCTTTATTAAAATTAAAATTCGGATCGGTACTATATACAAATCCAAATTTGTCGGAATTGTTTTTCTTACTCATCTATTTATATTTAAATATATGTATTAACTGTATTTGTATTCCTCACGACTCACGATGTGTTTTTCACGATTCACGGTTCCTAATGTATGCCGCTAAACGACTTAAACGCATTTAACGTTAAACGCTTATACAATCACTGCCTTCAAACTTAAATCCAGACTCTTAGCCTGATGAATAATACCACCAACGCTAATAAAGTCCACACCAGTAGCAGCATATTCTTCTATATTGTTCAGACCAATTCCTCCACTTGCCTCAGTTTTAAATTCACCCTTAATAATAGCGAGTGCTTCCTCTATCAAAGCAGGAGAAAAGTTGTCGAGCATTATTCTGTCTACCTTTCCTTTACCTACTTTACAAATCGTTTTTATATCCTCTAAATCTCTACTTTCAACTTCAATTTTTAATAACAGATTATTCTTTGTTATATAGTCGTGAGCTTTATTGATAGCCGCTTCCAGTCCGCCACAAAAATCTATATGATTATCCTTTAGCATAATCATATCGTACAAACCAAAACGATGATTAGTACCGCCGCCTATTTTCACCGCTTCCTTCTCCAGTAATCTAAAGTTGGGAGTGGTTTTGCGGGTATCTAATAGTTTCGAATTATAGCCTTTAATCTTGTCTGCAAACTCGTGTGTCAAAGTAGCAATGCCACTCATACGTTGCATACAGTTCAGCACCAGTCTTTCGCACTTTAAAATGGTATGAATATCCGCCTCCACTTCAAAGGCAATATCGCCGGCTTTCATGCTATCTCCATCCTTTTTATACTGATGGAAAACAATGTCTTTTTCTTCCTGCAAAAATATTTCTTTAGCTACTCTTACACCCGCCAGAATACCATCCTGTTTTATTTTTAAAACTGCCTTACCTTTCTTATTTACAGGTATACAACTAAGGGTAGAATGATCGCCACTGCCAATGTCTTCCAGCAGAGCTTCTTTAATTAAATGTTCCAGTTTATTTTCATTCGTAAACATTACAATCTGATTTTATATTTATAATCTTAAGCTTATTTTATTGTATGCAAAATAAATCATAAGTATTAATAGAAATTGCTGCGAATGTATAAGAGATAGCTTTTTCTAATACATTTGAGTTTGAAAATATAGATTATGTTGCATAAACAAGGAGGAAATATTTCCTTCGTACGTTTTTCTTTGTTGATTTTGTGCCTCTTTATCAGCACTATTTCATTTAGTCAGAACCCAAAAATAAAATGTTATTTCAATCATCCGGTAAATAGCACCTTAAATTCTGGGGTAAAGGCTGTATACCTTAATGGTACTTTTCCCGATACCATTGTAGCCTATATAAACAGGGCAAAATATACATTGGACATTGCCATTTACAACTATGTTTCTATAGCGGGTGATGCACTAAGCAAATATGCAACTGCAGTTAACAATGCTAAAGCAAGAGGGGTGAAAGTTCGATGGGTTTATGATGGAAGCTCTTCCAATACAGGGTTAAAATTAGTAGATACTACTATTCATAGAATTGCTAGCCCTACCTCTTCAGGATATGGTATTATGCATAATAAATTTGTGGTAATAGATGTTAATTCTGCCGATTCTAATGATGCATGGGTATTGACAGGTTCCTGCAACTGGACCTCCCAACAGATTACTACCGATTACAATAATTTACTATTTATACAGAATAAAGATGTTGCACAATTGTACTATACAGAATTTAATAAAATGTGGGGAGGAACAGGCTTAACACCCGATACTACTTTAAGTAAATTCGGCCCAAAGAAATCTACTTCTTTGTATCATCTTTTCAATGTGAATGGTACTAGTTTAGAAGTTTATTTTAGCCCTAAAGATACTGTTGGAAAACATTTAAAATCTGTTATAAATGCCGCAACAAACGAACTCTTTTTTGGTATTTATACTTTTACAGATAATGCATTTGCTACACCCATAAATACTAAATTGTCTGCTGGTGTGAGCGTAAGAGGTATCATGGATAATTTTAGTAAAACGTATACTCCATATACTACACTTAGCACAACATTAGGTGCCAATATGATACTGTATACTGGTACTGGAATATATCATAATAAAGTTCTTCTAAAAGATGCCTTACATCCTGCAAATGATCCCACGGTTTTCACGGGCTCCTTTAACTGGTCAACAGCAGCACAGATAAGCAATGATGAAAATGCTGTAATTGTGCACGATCCATTTATTGCCAATCAATATTATCAGTCCCTCTGTCAAAACTTTACCGACATGGGTGGTGCAGCATGTATTGCTCCATTACCTATCAATTTAGTTTCCTTTAAGGGTATAGCATACAACAATCATATTAATAAATTAGACTGGAGTACAGCTGCAGATAATAATACAGATGGTTTTATCCTGGAAAAGTCTTTCGATAAAGAAAACTTCTTTCCAATAGCTAATATTTCTGTTTCTAACAATAGCGTTTATTCCTTTCTGGATAAAAATATTGAACAGAATACAACGTACTACAGGCTTAAACAAATAGACAAAAGTGGTAATTACCAATACTCTTTTGTTATTTCTATCAGTAATAAAGCGTCTGGTTCCATAGAAATTTTTCCTAATCCGGCACAATCTTCTATTAAAATCAAATCCCCTTCTCTTATAAATAATGTGGTACTTTTTGACTCTTTTGGCAAAAAAGTGAAGGAAATCAATATCAAAGAAAATTCAACTATCGCTATTATTGATATTAGTAACCTTTCCGCTGGTCAATACTTCGCTGAAATTACCAATAGAGATAATAAATTTGTTCAGGCTTTCTTAAAACACTAATTTTTTTTACTTGTTTAATAATTTTGTTGTAATATTGTCTCGTAAAACTTAAAAGCCGGTATCCAAAACCGCTTATAATTCAAAAATTAATGAATGATTTGATTTCTACTTGGTATTAAATTTTTATTGTAACAACAAACATTTTTGAATTAGTATTTCATTATTAAATTTTATTTCATGAAAAGACAACCAATAAGGTTAGCTGCCTTTATTTTATTAACTAGCTTTATCTGCAACTATTCATTCGGACAGGCCGATATTAATGTGGTAACTACTGCTGTTCCATTCTTAAGAATCAACAACGATGCTCGTGGTGGTGGTATGGGAGAAACGGGTATTGCTCTATCTCCTGATGCATACTCACACTTCTGGAATGCTGCAAAGACTCCATTTATTAAAGATAAATTTTCTGGTATTGGTGTTTCTTATACTCCATGGTTATCCGACCTTGGTTTGAACGACGTATATCTTGCTTCCCTTACAGGATTCTACAAACTTGGTGATGATGAAAAATCAGCATTAAGTGCAGGTCTAAGATATTTTAGTCTTGGTAGTATTCAATTTACTAAAGATGATGGTACAAATCTTCAACAATATCGTCCAAGAGAATTTCAGTTTGATGTAGCTTATTCCAGAAAGCTATCTACTAAATTATCAATGGGTGTAGCTTTAAGATATATCAACTCCGATTTGGCTTATGGTAATCTTGGTGGAGTAGATTATAAAACAGGAAGTGCTGTTGCTGGCGATATCACTTTATATCATCATGGTTTAGATGCAAGTGGAAAAGGATTAAACTGGGGGGTAACTTTATCTAATCTTGGTTCTAAAATAGGTTATACTTCCGATAATCAGAATAAAGATTATATCCCTGCTAACTTAGGTGTTGGTTTGGCTTATACTACTGTATTTGATGAAAGCAATAAAATGACTTTTGGCTTGGATTTAAATAAATTGTTAGTTCCAGCTACACCTATTTCATCTAATACTGGTGTTCAAACTTATGATGACTCTGTAAATGCTGTAAACCTTTCTGGTTACAGAAATAGCAGTGTAATTTCCAGCTGGTTCAAATCTTTCAGTGATGGTCAGAATCAATTGTCCGAAGTTCAGGCTTCATTAGGAGTAGAGTATGTTTACGATGATCAGTTCATGTTAAGAGCTGGTTACTTCTACGAAGATAAAAATAAAGGAGATCGTCAATACTTTACAGCAGGTATTGGTTTAAAGTATAGCTTTATGGGATTGAACTTTGCTTACATCATCCCTTCTAATTCTGGAATCACTAGAAATCCATTGTCAAACACAATGAGATTTAGTATATTATTTGATTTGGAAGAAGGTGGTGGAACTGCAACTGCTGCTACCCCGAAATAGTTTTAATAATGCGAATTGGATTTGGAATAGATTTTCATCAGTTAGTTGAAGGAAGAGATTTGTGGCTTGGAGGAATTAAAATCCCACATCATAAGGGTTCTTTAGGGCATAGTGATGCCGATGTATTATTACATGCAATCTGCGATGCTTTACTAGGCGCAGCATGTTTGGGAGATATAGGAAAACATTTTCCGGATACCTCTTCAGAGTTTAAAAATATTGATAGTAAAATACTACTCAAACGTACAGTTGAATTATTGTTGGTAGAAGGGTACTCCATCATCAACATTGATTCAACTGTTTGTTTAGAGTTACCCAAGATAAAACCTTACGTAGAGGAAATGCAGAGAACTATTGCGGAGATTTGTAATATCACCAACCGCGATATATCTATTAAAGCTACCACTACAGAAACAATGGGTTTCGTGGGACGTCAGGAAGGATTGCAGGCTTTCGCTACTGCACTCATTCAACGTAAGTAAGCTGCTGGTTTTTATATGTTCGTCTAAAAATGTTACATGAAGGTTGCAATTTATACTAGAGGGTTAGATATTGATCAGGTGAATCCTTTACAGGTTTTACTGGAGGAGCTGGAGAAATATAATGTCGACGTTCTAATCTACAGACCACTGCTTGGAAAATTCCCTTTACCTGCAAAACACCTTGATAAACTTACCCCTTTTCAGGTTTCAGAAGATCTTGATGATTCTGTTGACTGCATGATTACTATTGGCGGAGATGGAACCATCTTGGATGCCGTTACCCTTATTAAGGATAAAAATATACCTATCCTCGGTATCAACTTTGGCCGATTAGGTTTCCTTGTAAACATTAATAAAGAAGAATTAACTGCTGCTGTTGAAGCACTGATTAATAGAACATACGTAATAGATAAAAGAAGTCTCTTACATGTAGATGCAAACAAACCTTTGTTCGAAAGCGCTCCTTTTGGATTAAACGAATTTGCAATACATAAAAGAGATACGGCACCCATGATTAAAATTCATACTTATCTAAATGGTGAGTTCCTGAATTCTTACTGGGCCGATGGTTTAATAGTATCAACACCTACAGGTTCTACAGGGTATAATATGAGCTGCAATGGCCCAATATTATTCCCCGAATCTGCTTCCTTTGTAGTTACGCCCGTAGCGCCTCATAATTTAAATGTTCGCTCTATTATTATTTCCGACGAGAGTGTAATATCTTTTGAGGTAGAAGGTAGAACTGAACATTTTATTTGTGCGTTGGATGCAAGAAGAGAAATAGTGGATGTAAGCTTTCAGATAGCAGTAAGAAGAGAAAAATTCTGCGCTAATCTGATCCGTCTTAATGAAAACAGTTTCCTATCTACTTTACGTACAAAATTAATGTGGGGTTTAGATAAAAGGAATTAACATTTTCTATTCTTTATTTGCCTCATTTTTACACTACTAATTTATCTATGCAATTAAGGAAATACATATTATCCTTCTTCTTTCTGTCGGCTGGTATTATAGGTCATACGCAGGTGGTAGAAAGCTATCAGAAACTCGCAGAGTTGGGAATGTCTACTGGTGTAGCACACTATTTTGGCGATCTTAATTCCAATGCTGCTGTTAATTGCCCTAAGACTACAACATCACTTTTCTTTACTAAGCAGTTTAATAATTATCTGGGTATTAAAATAGCCGGCACTTATGCTCAACTGGGCTATGCAGATAAATACAACAGTAATTATGTGCAGCAAAGAAGAAATCTAAGCTTTAATACAGATGTATGGGAGTTATCGGTAATGGGTGATTTTAATTTCTATGAATTTTATCCTGGCCTTCGTGGCAATTATACTTTCACACCGTATATGGGGTTAGGTGTTGGTATATTTAGTTACGATCCTTATGCATACTTACAAGGACAAAAATATTACCTACGCGATCTGGGTACAGAAGGTCAATTGGCTAATGGTGGAAAGAACTACAGTAAAACAGCTGTTTGCTTCCCGCTTTGTGTTGGTATTAAGGTAAACCTTACCCGACGTTTAAATTTCTATACAGAGCTTTGTTATCGACTTACTACAACCGATTATATTGATGATGTAAGTGGCAACTATTCTCCCGATTCATTTAATCCTAATGCAGGCGGCAATCAGTTAATTACGTATCAATTACAGGATAGAAGCTATGAAACCGGAAGCCGAATAGGTATTCAAGGCCGTCAGAGAGGCAATTCCAGCAGAAACGATGCTTATGTTACCTTACAGGTAGGATTATCCCTCAATTTCTTATCTTATCTCTGCCCTGGTTTTAATTAGTATAACAAGCGTGTTGTAATCATACAATAAAAAAGATCTAAACATACCTGAGTTATTAATAGCTCAATTACGATTAAATCCTAATGGATAATTCTAAATGTCCACCTAAACCTTGTTCTACAATTTTCTGAAGAGTAGATATTCTAACTTCTTTTAAGTTATTCTCAATTCGAGAAATGTACCCTTTATTGGTACCACATTTAACAGCAAGTTGTTCTTGAGTCATCCCTTTATTAAGTCTGGCTTGTTGTAACAAAGCCCCGAGTTTAAAAGCTTCGAATCCTTTTTCAAACTCATCTCTTTTTGATGTGCCTTTTTCACCGTATTCTTCATCAATAAATTGGTCGAGTGATTTTAAATTATTATTCTTCATTTCTTATTATTTATTTGTTGCTTCTCAGCAAAGTATTCAACTTTTATTTTTTCTGCTTTTTCGATTTCCTGTTTTGGAGTTTTCTGAGATTTCTTTTGAAACCCATTTGCTAATACAATTAATCTACCATTGTCAAAGAAAGAAAAAATTCTAAAAATATCACTTCCATATTTTACCCTTATCTCATAAAGCCCATCAGTAGATTCCAGATGTTTAAAATACTCTTCAGGTACAATTCTTAATGTTTCTACTAGTTTAATTGTCCAGATTATTTTCTCTTTTACTTTTGGCTTTTGTATTATATAGAAGTCAGTAAAATAGTTTTTATACAAAAATGATATCCTTAACTTTTCTTCCTCCATTTATGTAAAAATAACAAAGTTGTCCGAATGTACAACAATTATTATATTTTGGATAAGATATTCAATTGGTACCATACTTTATTTACCCCTAAAACAAAAAGAGCGATTTAGTTTCCCGAATCGCTCTTTTCTAATTTCGTATTTAAATACACTAATACAATGTACTTGTTTCTAAGTCTATATTTTGTAGAAACTAATCTATCTTTTGAAAGGAGAGAGTCTGCCCTCCGTTTTTCCATATTTGTTCCCCAAGCGCTTTTAGTTTTACTAAATCGCTCTCAATAACTTTTGCAAATATATTACAGCAATCCAGTCCTTTTCCTTCACCATAATATATACCCATACAGTTTGCAGTCTTTGTTCTGGTGGGTTTAGAAGGCCCTAAAACAACTTCTCCTGTTTCGGTAAATACAGATGAATTTTCTTGAATGATATCAAGCCCTGGAACATTATCAATCCATATTTCCTGTCCCGATACTCTGGCATGTAAAAATGTTCTTTTAAATGGCAAAAGCAATTCAAATGCTTTAACTGTATTGGGTGCTTCATTTAAATAGTATTCAAAAAGAATGCTTTCATTGTCTTCTGTTATTACTTTAAAGCCTGTCATAGTTTTAATACTTTGAATAATTAAACGGTAAATTTATTTAAAATTTTTATTAGATGCAAAGTGTCCATTAAAACATACTGATTGTATAACCCTAAAACAAAAAGAGCGATTCAGTTTCCCGAATCGCTCTTTTTATTTATTATCCCCCTTTAGGAGATAGGTATCTACTAATAGAATTTACTTCTGTAGTCTTTAATAGAAGCATCTTTTTTCAAGGCTTCACTACCACGGTAAACCGCCATTCTTAAACCTTGTATAATTTGCTGCTTAATGTTATCATCGCTTTCTGTTACTGCTTTAGTACCAATGTTCTCCACTCTTACAGAGAATACGCCAGTAGCACCAGCAATAGCTTCAGTAGCTTTACCTTTGATATCTTTATTGAAAGCTAATCCTAAGAATTTATTGTCGTTTCCAATTCCAGGAACAAATGCATTAGCAAAAGAAAGACTATCCGCTTTTTGCACCTGTGCACCCGATGCACTTGCAATAGCTTCTAAAGAACTTCCTTTAAATTTACTATCAATAATTTGTTTAGCTTTCTTTTCATTTTTCACTAAAGGCTCTACCTGCGGACGTAAAGTTTGTGCAGAAGGAATACCTGGCTTGTTTACAGCAGTAACAATTGCAACTACAAGCTTATTGCTGTTTACACCAGCATTCACTTCAAATGGTTGTTCGCTTACATCACCTACTTTATGTTCGTAAACCCATCTTACTATCTGACGTGCAGAACTTAATCCAGGTATATTACCTTCATTTTCTTTCAGTTCATTAGCAGGAGTAGCAGATTTGTTTAATTTCTTAGCATTCGCATCAAAAGCTTCTTTTGTTTTAGAAGTAGCAGCAAACTGAGCAGCAGCAGTACTAACTGCATTTACTGTTTCGTTGCTTACATTGATAGGACGGGATAAGTATGCAATTTTATAAGCAGGAGAAGATCCTTTCTGACCTAATACTTCTACATAATGTATACCGTATTCAGTTTCTACAGTTCCTTTGCTACCAACTGGTTTGCCAAAAGCAAAATCGTTGAAAGAAGCTACCATTCTCGATGTAATAAAGTAGTCGTATACACCACCTTTATCTTTATTGCCATCATCAGAATATTTAGCACAAACAGAATCGAAGTTAGCACCGCTTCTCAGCATCGCTTCTACAGTATCCATTCTTTTACGGGCAGTACTATCATCTCTGCTTCTTACTTGCTGACCAGTTTGAGGATCTTGCTGATGTGTAGCTACTAAAATATGACGAACCTTTGCAGAATCAGGCCATACTCTACTATCTACCATTTTAGCAATTACAAAGTTATTTCCATCAGCATAAGGGCCATAAGTAGCACCCGGAGCTAATTTAAACAATGAATCCTTTACAGGTTGTTTTATTTCATTCTTAGAAATGTAGCTATCATAAAACTGCATTTCAGAAGATGTTTTAGCAAAGAAGTTCTTCATATCTTTTGAAGCAACAAACTCTGGCTTAATAGTTTCAAGCTGTGTTTTAGTTACAGCACTATCAGCAGCAGTAGGCGCTACATCAAAAGTTACAAAAGAGATACCTCTTGTTTCTTCATCTTTCTCGTATTCTTTCTTGTGTTTGCTTGCATATGCAACTATTTCATCATCATTTACTTTAACAGCAGAATCAGAAACGCTTGAATATGGAACATATACATACGATACAGAAGCAATACTTCCAGCTTCAGCCTTTTGCTTTTCTATCAGCCATTTAGGCGCATAAGAAGACTGCGTAAGGATGCTTTGATATTTTTGTTGTAAAGTCTGCTGAATGGTAGGCTTAATATAAGCTTCAGCAATTTGCTCTAATTGTTGTTGATCTACTTTCTTAGATTTCTTAAGTTGATCAAATGCTTGTCTTGCCTGATCAGCATTAAAGATACCCGTTTTAGGATCGGTGAATTCACGTTTCAATGGAGAATTTTCTCCAAACATTACTTCACTCAATTCTTTGTTGGTACACTTTAAACCCAGTTTATCGTACTCTTGTTGTTGCAGGATAGTATTTACTTCCTGATTCCACAACTGAGGGATTAACTGTTCTCTTGGTTGATTTCTACCATAAAGTTCAATTTTCTTCTCAAACTCTTCTTTCTCAATAGCCTGACCATTTACCTTACCAACGGTAGTGGTATTAGAAAACAAACTTCCTCTACGGCCAAGGCCATCCTGGAGGATAAATGAAATAAGGGCAATTGCAATGATACTAAAAATGATCCATGCGCCTTTGTCGCGTATGCGTTGAATAACAGACATAATTTTCCTATTATAAATATTTAAAAGGATGGCAAAAGTAAGGGAATCTATCTATTAGACAAATAACTATGAAATTTTAAATTTTTGAACACATTTTAGGGCAATTATCAATAGGATTATAGGCAAATAATGCCAGTATTACGTACATAAACAATCTATTTCCCGCAATATAGCGTGCGTTTTTTACTTTTACTTTTTATTTCTTTACTTTATTTTGGGCGTTCCGCAAGCGGCCGTTGCAGCCTTTCCTATCTTTCCTACCACTATATCAGCATCAATTTTTAAGTAGGTTCAGGGATGGTAGGAAAGGATATTCCTTGCTGCAACTAACGCATTCAATACATTCATGTCATGTTGTATATAATGGATTATTCTAATTGTCAATTCAAAGAATAGGTAAAGCAGATGAGGAGGAAAGACCTATATATTAGTATGCTGTTTTGTGAAGAAGTACAATACTATTGCTGGATATTATATTCTTTTATTAAAACATCTGCAGGTATTCTCAATAGTTTACTAAACTTTCTAATCATGGTTAAAGTAAGGGGCTGTTTATAATTCATCACTTTACTAATTGTTCCTTTATCACCATATTCCTGAGCAAGTGTGGATTGTTTGTACCCAAAATCTTCCATTCTTATTTTAATAAATTCAATAGGGTCTACATCTGGTAAAATAGATTTTTGTTCTTCGTATTTTGTTATCAGTAATAATAGCAACATCTTTTCCTTATAATCGGGTTCGCCTTTTTTAGCAGTTCTTATTTTTTCGAACCTTTCAGAAGCTGCTTTTAATTCCTTATCGTTTTCTATAATTCCCCAAGTTTTCATACTATTAATTTTTAAATTGTAGATGCATCTATTTTATCATATTCCGAATGTGTACCTATAAACCTAACCTGAACAAATTGATCATCGTAGTCTATTTCTACTATCAGTCTGTATTTATTATGTGTAATTTCAAATCTTGCTCTGTTGTTCTTCAACATTTTGGCTTTTGGAAAATCCAATAAAACTTCTTGCTTTCTTCCCCATTTAGCCAATAAAGTAACCTGTTTCCATACAGCAATACTTTTCCTGGAATCTGCATGCGATTTTGCAAATATTTCCAAAGCTGTAAGGTTAATTATCTTCATAATTTATGAAGCTTTTGTAAAGCTACCATGCAAATGTAAAGAAGTTGGTAATATTCCAACCTTTTTTAATAGTTGTAGAATTTTAAATACATAAAAAATTACTAAATATTAAGGTAATTCTGAGTTTATCTTCTACTATTATATAGCCTGTTCCTAATAAGTAAATGCAGCTACAAGCTGCAATGAATTGCATCACCGTTACAACCAGTGACGAGCGACACTCTGATCATTTTTTAAGCTGATTCGAGTGGGGTGTTATCTTATGCGATTAATCGGAGAAAACCTAATAAAAAAATTGTATCTACTTGGTTTTCTATATCGTAATTTCCACCAGCTTTTATTTCCTCTCATATCCCAATAAATATATTTACTGAATATATGTTTAATATCAGATAGCGTTTTTTCGTCGCAAACCGGATCAGTAACAATATTTACAGCTTCTCCTTTTGTATTTAGTTCATAATGTATTGTCACATAATCATATAGCGACTCTTTTGTAATACTATCTCTATCCTGACTATGTTCCTGTAAATAGAAAGTTAGTTTATTAAAATCTCCTTTAAATTTAGGAGCGTTAAAGTGAGGATTTCTCCTTTTCCATCTGTTATACTGTTTTTTTGTTATTTCAATTCCTAAGGAGTCAAAATATACTTCAAATGCTTGTTTTTCTTTATAATTTGTAGAAGAGCATAATTTCCCATTATTATAAAATGTTTTCTTATACCCCGTATCGTTTAACAGATAAGTTCTTTCAGTTATGTTACCATCATGGTTATAAACTAAATCTTCATATACCTTTTTATCCTTCTTAAATATGGTATAAGAATAGTTGAACAGTATATCGTCCAGATATTTATAATGAATTTCAGTTAATAAGGAATCTTGATGATAGGTAAAAGTATCAATCTCCACCCTGTTGAAAGGAATCTTTTTATAAGAACATTTTACATTGTTTCTGGTAAATTCTTCTCCTTCCAGAACAATGTTTCCTTCTTTATCTAATGATTCATATTTGCCATTCAAAACTGTTAAACTACTGTCTTTATATAATCCTTTAAACATTAACCAATTAGATGCTCTTTCATACAAATAACACTGCCACAACGTGTCATTTATTTTATGCCCAATCATTTCTATTGTAGCGCTTTTGTTTGTGGATGTTCCAAATGTATCATTCAAATAATAGATAACTGAATCTCTTTGGGCATTAACCCTTACCATAAAAAGTAAAAGACATAAAACAATAAATATTTTGTTTTTCATACCCTTAGTTTTCAATTGACTTAATAAAGTCATTAATGTATAGCCTTTTTAATTTAAGAAAGTAGACATCATAGTTACATCTTGCTGCCTTGCTAGTAAAAATACACCTGTTATGTTTTGGTTTTATTTGTTTAGTTCATTTAGACTCCATTTCAGTCCGTCGTAAAATTGTTGATAACTGATTAACCATTCAACGTTTTCTAAATTCTTAAACTCTATTTTTCTTTCAGAAATGATTTGGTCAAAAACAGTTTTGTTTACTTCGTATCCACGAATTAGCTCACTATAAACAATCTTTGTCCGGATGCCCAAACTCGTTAATGTCACCATTAGTCCACCAATGGATTCGTCTTGAAAATCAAAAGGTAAAAAGATAGTTTTAATATTGTCAGTCATTCCAATGCGGCTATTCCAATAATGTATCAATTGCTTAGTTGCATAACTGAGAACTTCTTCGTTCTGAATGTTATTTTGTTGTAAATAGTCATCTGTTATTTCAAGAAAGTCTAATAAGTAATAACTATCAACTGTCTTAATGTATGTTGGAGAATTGTCTATCTTAATGAATAAGTCTTCATGTCCACTGCCCAATTTGTCAATAAATATTCGAACCATTAATAGCTTATTAGAGTCATTTTAAAAAGACGCTAAACCTTATCCTGCATCAGTAAAAAATAGTATTAATTTTATCCCAATTTCCACCTAACAAAAAATTTAGCAATCCCACCTTAGTCTTTCCTTCTTCCCTCTGCAAAAGAAACCAATAAACAAACACCAGACAACCGTTGTTTAACGGTATTTTATTTAAACCTTTTTTGCCATTATTTAAGTATTGTATCAAAAAGGGCTTTTAAGCTATATTAATTTAAAAAGTGGGTAATCTGGCATAACCAGTTACTTTTGTACCACGAAAATAAACAGGTCAAAGGTGGGCTACCAAAATCCACCATGTACATCCTCTTTTTTAGATAGGGTAAACGACAAACTTTTAGCAATAAAGTGCCGCTTAAGGCAAGAACAATCCTTAATAGCCGCTCCTTTTAATGTTACTGCAAACTACATTATTCATTTAAGGGCAATACTGTTGCATTATAGCTGTACAATAGTTTGTAATACCATTACTATAACGTCTGTACAGGATATTCTATTCCAAATGGAAACTCCAGAGATGCTCTACAGCCCTCTAATAAAACAATCCATAGCTGAAGTAAAGCACTTCAAAGCTGAAGAGATTCCCTTCAGTGCTATAATGAAACCCTTCAACGCTCAACTATTCCTCTACAGCACTGTACTGCTTCATTATAGTACGGTAATAAAATACTGGAGTTGTTTAGGGAAATACTTCAGTACCCAGATATTTTCTTTCCCTTCCAGAATATTTCTATGCAGGGCTACTATACCTTAATGCATACTGAAAAGAAAATATTTTCCGCAGGTTCTGTTTAGGTACCCAACCTGTAGTTAAAACAACAAACTTCATTTTAATACAATAAACATTTTATTATGCCAATCGATTTAAGCGATATAGATTCCGAATTTGCTATTCAATACAATCAGCTTTGTACTAACATTTCTAAATATGATTCTGTACTTACCCCCGATGCAGACGAAGTGGCCGAGCTTAAAGCAGTAAATGATTATATACAATTTGTATTTGGAATAAACTTATTAGTACAGGCTTATGCGCATTCATTTACCAGTTATAAGAACCAGTTGCATTTTGGTCCGTCGAAAGGATTATTAAGCAGCTTGCCACAAGCTCCTGTTTATCCTACAGTTCCTATTACAATTACCAATGGAAATGCCAAGGCTTTGTATTTAAAATTTGCAAAAGAATGTATGAAGAATAAAAATTTTACGGATGCTATTGGAATTGCTTTAGGGTTATTTCCTGCTACTTCATCTGCTAAAGACCCTACGAATATTACCCCTAAGCTTACCATAAAACTTACTACTGGTGGTCATCCTATTTTGCATGCTCCAAAAAGCATCTATCAGGGCTATCAGGTATGGAAAGATGTGAATGATGGTAAGGGATATTGTAAACTGGATTCCAGTTTATGTGCCGATTATCACGATACTTCCGATTTACCTGTTATTGGAACAGGAAAGGTTTGGAAATACAAAGTAATTTACCTGCTGAAAGGTGCACAATGTGGCAACTGGAGCAATGAGGTTACTATTGGGGTATTTGGGCAGATATAATCAATTAGCTAATGTGCTAATGTGCAGATGTGCTAATGAATACAAACAGCCAATACAAATTTGAAAATGCATTAAGGCAGAACGCTTAAAGCTTAACGCACAACGCTTAATACAAAATACAGAAGAGTCCTGGGAGGTTTACTCTCGGGGCTTTTTTTATTTGTAATTCATAGCGGATATTACTCGTCTGACGCCTTGTTTAGTAATTAAATTTTGTAGATGTTGGGTAGGCGTACTGACGAGTGGAACGATGTATTTGTATTTGCGTTAGTTGCAGCCTATAATACCTATAAGGTTTTAAAAACCTTATAGGTATTTGTATTTTGTTGTTGCGTTAGTTGCTGCAGGGAATATCCTTTGTTTTGCCCACCCCCAATCCCCTAAAGGGGAGCTAAATACAGGGGCAAAACAAAGATAGGAAGAGCAGCAACGGCCGCCTCAGCGGAACGCCCAAATTTAATTGATAATTGAAAATGGATGATTGATAATGAATACTTAATTCAAAAAACTAAAGATAGGTTGGCACTGCCTCCATTCCTTGTATTATGTATTACTTTGTGCCTATGTGCCTCGTTGCCTTTACTCTTGCCTTCTACTGCATCAGATTCGCCTTAATATTCTTCCAGCTTTGTTCTCTTTCAGCATTCACTGTATTGGTAGTATCGTGAGTGGCTATAAACTTATCGGCATTCTTTATTCTTTCCTTGGTTAATGGATGAGAACTCATAAAGGATAAAGAGCTTGGTATATCATCGTGTGCCTTCTGCAAAGATTCCATCAGCATCTTCATCCCCTTAGGATTAATCTTATTATTAACCATCAGGTTCATGCCTTGTTCATCGGCTTCGCGTTCCAGATTGCGGCTATAACTCATCATTCTAAAAGAGTTTGCATTGTTAAGCAATGCACCACCACTACCCATACCACTGGTAATGATGGATAGCAACACAGAAGAACTAATACCGGTAAGCATAGAGCGCAGACTATGGCGATAATTAACGTGAGAAGATTCGTGCGATAAAAGGGCTACCAGCTCACTGGAAGTATTCATTTTATCCAGCAAACTCATATACACCACTACATGCCCGCCGGGAAGTGCAAAGGCATTGTACTTAGGAAACTTTACATCGTTGATTACGGTAACTTTTATGGTATAATTACTACTCAGGTGCAAGCCACCAGCAAACCTGCCAAGTTCAGCAGTAAGGGCAGAGTCTACCGTTTCATCTTCAATAATAGATTTGTACAGCGTCTCACCCATAGCGGTTTCCTTTTTGGTAGAAATTACTTTCATACCAATGGCAGGAATCAGATAGGTAGAGCTAAGGTATAAGAAAGCAAATATTCCTATAATAATACTGGTAAGCGATAGCCAGTTGAGGCGCATAAGAGAATGCTGTATTCCTTTTATATGGGCATCAACTCCTTTCTTTATTTCGGGCCAGTGTGGATTGTCTTCCTCCATCAACAGGTAGGCGGTAGACTGCTTATTAAGATAGATAAATACCTTATTGTTGTTTTTGGTATAATGACAATCTTTTAGGGCATAATAAATAGGCTTTTCCAGCTGCTCTATATCTACAATAAAAACAATATTGTTCTCTATTTCTACCGACACATTAAAGGGCCGGGCAGTATTGCCGCTGTAAAATGCTATTATATTATCCGTCACGTTTATATACTGATTATTATATTACAAAACCTAAATCAAGAAAGTCTGCCAGGTCATCGCCAGTAGCATTATCATAATCCTGCTGTGCCTGTTGCAACTCATCAAAAGAGTAGTTGCCAATAGGGGCAATATTATTTGCAACATAAGTAAGGGTGCGGGTTACAGCCCATGAAAATCCTAAGCCCAATGTAAGAACAACAATAAAAAAGTTGCCAATCATTAATTTTGCATAACCACCACCGGTAGCATTGGAACGAAACATTACGCCACGGCCATTCTGATATAATTCCAGATTATTTACATAGTAATTAAAGATATCTTTCTGCCACCAGAAGCCATAAATACCTAATGTGAAAATGGTGAGGAAATAACCTTTTAAGTTTAAGAAGAAATATTCTGCGCCATCGCCATTATAACGAAATTCGGCATTACCAATACGGATATGCCCTACAACATATTTTCTTAAATCTATTTTGAACCATGCGCCATAAAAACCAAGGGTAATGATGGTAAAAAAGATTCCTTTTAAGAACAATAAAAACAGTTCTTTTCTATCGCCGGTATAGCCAAAACGAATACCTCTCCAAACAGTTTTAGCCATACGATATTTATAAGAACCATGAATGGCTATTGGCAATATGGACAGGAAGAATAAGTAAAAGAATAAAAGTGCAAATTGTTTCATGCCGTCGGAAAGCAGAAAAAAGAACAGACCATACCCTACCAACAGAAATATAACGGCTTTTACAAAGCCTTTAAACATTTCTTTTCCTGTACCGGTAAATGCCAGTGGATGTTCTTCGAAGATTGTCTGACTATACAGGTATTGTAGCTTAGCTGCTTTAGCCCAGGGATAATACAATCCCAGCGTTAGCATGGTAAGAATAGCGTTTACAATTTGAATTTTAAAAAGATCGATTCCCTTTCCAGTAAAGGAAAGTTTGTAAATGTTTACTTCTGGTTGATTCTCCATTTTGCAGTATTTAGTTGCGATAAAAATAAGGAAAACTATAAATGGAAAGTATTTATCTAAAATTATTTATTTTCACGCATTAATTTTATGCAATGAAATATAGTGCTAAGAATACACTTGCAATAGTGGTATTGGTAATGATAGTCATTATCTCTTCCTGTAAAAAATCGGATGACGGAGGTACTTTGTTGCCGGTAATTACTACACCCGATCCACATGTTGCATTGGTATTAAAAGATGTTTCATATGGCACAGATTCTTTACAGAAAGTAGATATCTATCTTCCTGCAAACAGAAGTATAGATAGCACTAAGATATTGTACCTGATACATGGTGGTGCCTGGACTGCAGGGGATAAGAAAGACTTTGATTCTAATGTAATAGTTATGAAAACATTGTTGCCACAATATGCCTTTGTAAACATCAATTACCGCCTGGCTACTTTTACGGGTATTAATGAATGGCCTACGCAGATAAATGATGTAAATGCGGCGATAGACTTTGTAACGAATAAAAATAGTTATTATCAGATTAATAATAATAAGTTGGCTGTAATGGGGGCGAGTGCAGGCGCTCAGTTAGCTTTGTTGAAAGGCTATAACTTCAATAGCAATCATAGTATAAAAGCTGTAGTGGATTTATTTGGCCCTACCGATTTAATTGATTTGTACAACCATCCTGCCAATCCAACTTATCCGCTGATGTTACAGATATTTATGTCTGGGACACCTGCTACAAACAATGCTAATTATGTAAGTGGAAGTCCGTTATACTCCGTAAATGCAAGTGTGCCGCCAACTATAATATTTCAGGGTACGGCAGATAGTACCGTGCCTATGCGTCAGAGCGATAGTTTGAACTTACGGTTAACAAATGCAGGGGTAACAAAGCAATACATTACCTATACAGGAGAGGGGCATGGATGGGCAGGTAATAATCTGATAGATACTTATAATAAAGCAGCGGCTTTTCTGGTAGCAAATAATAAGTAATAGAGTGCTTAGTAACTTTTAATAAATAAAGAGAAAGAGGTTGAATTTATATAAGATAAATTCAACCTCTTTCTCTTTTCATTCAACATTTAAAATTCATCATTCAACACAATGAATTAATTTCTTCCGCTTCTTTCTATTAAGCCTTTTAAATCTGTATTGAAGTTGGTTTCATTCATCAGTTGTTCCAACCCTAAATGCATTCTGTAGCGCCAATAATGTTTAGGATTTGCAGGCACATTTATTCTTTCATCATTTGGGTTCTCAATTCTTAACTGATCATCAATTCCCATTAAATCCTGCAACTGGAATATCGACCACATAGCAGGTGAATAAAGGTGTTGGACTACAATTAATCTGTTGATCCATGCTTCGCAGAAATAAGGAGCACCGCCTTCTTTACCTAAGTCGTGATTATAGAATTGCTGCATCTTGGCTTTATCTTCTTCCCACCAACCACGAATAGTACTCATGTCATGAGTAGATGGCGTAACAACACTTAAATAAGGAGCATCGTTAGGATGGAAGAATTCCTTGGTGTTATCCTTTGGCATTCTTTGAATCTCGAGGCTTAATAAACCTAACTGTTTCATTAAATCCGGAACACAGGCAGGTACAAGTCCAAGATCTTCTCCGCAGATAAGCATATTGGTTACCCTACGTAATGCAGGCAATTTATTCATAGCTTCCTTCATCCAGAAATCATCCTGACGACGGAAGAAATAGTTTACATAAAGTTCTTTTAAGCTCTCTTTTACAGTATGATCAAGATACTTGAAAGATAAAGTGCTTTCCATATTAAAACGGAAGTGGAATGCAGTAGCATTGCTACCTTCTTCTTCAAAGAAAATCACATTGCTGATTAAATCGTACAGACCAATCTTGATTTTATTATTGAAATCATTTTGTTCTTTAGCTTCAAAATAAGTTTCCACTTTTACCTGTGTATCAAACTCTTCCCTTAAGGTATAATTGCCATACCCTGCATTGTTCAAGAAGTTATTTTTAATATAAGTATCATCCTGTCCAAATTGATCGTGCAATACTGCATCAGTAATAAATGGACGGTTATAACGCATATAATCAAAATGAATTCCTTTTTGGTTCAGTTCATTTATACGTACTGGTATTGCCGGAACAAAATGACCCATAATACCTTCAACAGCATTTAAAGGGATGCTCCATATACGGAAGAAACCAAGGATATGATCTATTCTAAACGCATCGAAATAATAGTTCATTTGCTCGAAACGTTGTCTCCACCAGGTAAAGCCGTCTTCTTTCATTCTGGCCCAGTTGTAAGTAGGGAAACCCCAGTTCTGACCTTTTACTGCAAAGTCATCAGGAGGTGCACCTGCCTGTGCATTCATGAAGTATAGTTCTGGCGATTGCCATGCATCGGCACCATAACGATAGATACCTATAGGAATATCTCCTTTAAATACCAGCTTTTTAGAATGCGCGTAATCAGTAGCTTCTTTTAATTGTACATGCAATAAATACTGCACAAAACTGTGTATTGCAATAGCATCAAAATTGTCTGCTTTACTACTGGTAAGTTTATCTACATCAGTAGTAGCGTAACTATTGTTTTCAGGCCAGTTGTAGTAATTGGAAGTTCCATAAAGGTCTCTTAAATAACAGAAAACCGTGTATGGCTGAAGCCAGTGTTTATTGTTGTTACAGTACTCTTTATATTCTTTTGATGCAAATACTTTGTCTTTTAATAATGGATACAGCTTGGCAATAACTTTCCACTTTAGTTTTATTACCCCTTCATAATCAATCTGAGGTAGATTGTTTAGTTGTACTCTTTCTTCTTCAAACTCTTCCATTAAAGATTGATCGGAAGTAAGGGAAGGAATATGAAGGTAAATAGGATGCAAGGCAAAAGCAGAAATGGCAGAATATGGATAAGAATCTGTCCAGGAATGATTGGCTGTTGTATCGTTAATAGGTAATATCTGCAATAGTTTCAGCCCTATCTGATGTCCCCAGTCGGCTACTAATTTAATATCATTAAATTCTCCAATACCCCAGCTGTTTTTACTACGAAGACTAAATACCGGAATAGCTACTCCCGAACCTTTCCAGTGATGTAAAGGAACTTGCAGGAAGCCATCGTTTATAATAGTCAATTTATTTTCTGAAGCACCATCAAACAACATTCTATTGTTACCATTTTCGAAACGGACAAACTTCTTTTCTGTTACATTATAGATACCATATTTGTAAGCAAAAGGAACCTGTGTTTTGGTAAGGTTTAAATAAGCCTCATAGCTATCCGACCCTTCGGAACGGCTCATAATAACTGGCTCCAGTTTATTCCAGTCGCCCAACTGTTTATTACTACCTAATAAACAAACTGTTTCACCTTCAGCCAGTAAAGGCGTTTTAATTCTGAATACATGGGTTACTGTCGCTGGCTTTTTAGTTTCAGCAACTGTATAGTTGTTTTTGAATATTACGTTCTTAAATGCTGCTGTATAAAATGCATTTTCGTAGTAGCCAGCATGATTCCATGCATCCAGCATCAGTATACTTTTGCTTTTAAGATCGGATAGATTTATTTTTCTATCATTATCAGCATCATATATGTACGAACCATCTGCATTTTGTAATAAGTAGTGGTAAGAAATTTCTTTTTCATCGTAATAGTCTCCCTCTATTAATAACTCGGCAGTCCATATTCCATCATTCAGGAAGTGCATTGGGATTGCTTTTGTTACATCACCATTACCAAATATTTCGTGGTTTCCGGTAATAAAAAGGTTTTGACCGTAGTTGGTATGAAATACAATATGAAAGAATACCGTATTCAATAAATTCTTATTCACTGGAGTAACATTTTTTGTTTCCATAATCTTCTTTTCAATTACAGGTTCTTTAATTTTTTGACTTACTTTCTTAGGAGCTTTTGTTTCTTTTTTGGGAGACAAATTACCAACAGAATCTTTCTTTTTAGCAGGTGTTTTTACACCTATTTTTTCAATAGCAGCCACAAGTTAATCGTTTAGAACCGCTAAAGTAATATAATTAATGTGTAAAATACACACATTCGGTGTAAAATTTTAATATTTAACCGACATTTTATAGAAGGGGCTTGCTTTTTAGGGCTTAATATTATCTAAGCTGATAAGATATCAAATAAAAAAAGCCTTTCTAATGTTACTTAGAAAGGCCTTTAATAAACAATGAAACTATTGTATTAATCTTTAATGAATTTAGTTACTTTGATATCCATTTCATTCTTCACCATCAGTACATAATTTCCTTTGGCAAGATTGCTGATATTAATCTTATAAGTTTGTGTACCTAAAGCTGTTGTTACTTGATTTTCGTATACAACTCTTCCCAGATAATCAACAATCTGAATGGTGTTTTTAGTATTGTTATTAGTAGAATTTGTTACTTCTACATTTATAACACTCGTAGCAGGATTTGGATAAACAATTACTGCTTGTTTTTCTCCAATTTTAACTGCAATAACGTTGCTGTACGAGAACTTGCCATCATTATCAATAGATTTTAAACGATAGTAAATTACGGATGTTCTTAATCTATAAGCGCTTTCGTCGATGAACTGGTAAAAGCTATTTGAACTTGTTGTTCCAATCGCTTTTTTAGTGCCTATTTTTTCAAAAGACTTACCATCTATACTTCTTTCAATTTCAAAAATGTTTACGTTCGATTCATTTACTGTTTGCCATTTGCAGGTTATGTTGTTTGTGTTTTGCTGACCAACAAACTGCACTAATGTTAGCGGTAAAGGAGCTTTAGTATAAATGTTGATGTTATCTATATAAAGGTTCTGACCGTTGCCGTTAATTGTTTTGAATGCTAAATAGAATGGTGCATTTCTATAGCTTGTTAAAGGAATTACCACAGAAGAAGTTTTCCAGTCAGAAGCAATAGCTGTCCAGGCAGTATTCGATGTTCTTGCATTGGTAGGTAAAGTTGTACCACCATTTCTCCATAAAGAAGTCCATGTAGCAGTTGAAGGATCACAATTGGTAGTAGCAACTAACATTAGTGTATCTTTCTTGGAAGCTGCAGCGGTAGACTTTAAGATATAAGCATAATCGAAACTGATGAAAGCAGAGTCGGTGGTATTGTTAAAGTTAATACCTGGAGATAACAGGTAATCTAAATCACCTACAGCAGAATTACCAAACATAGTAAGGGAAGCACATGCAGTACCTGTTTTAGCAGCTGCAGTAGTTCTTGCAAAAGTATTAGTACCGCTGGTAGGATTGTACACTTTCCAGCCATTAACTGTAGGATTGAAAGCAGGATCTTCGAAGCCTTCAAATATTGGCAAAGTAGAAGCAGGAACTGGTGCATTATTAAAGTTTACCACTTTAGTTAAGGTATCATCATTGGTAAAACTATCTACCACACCATTAGGACTACTGGTAAAAAATTTAAGCACATTTGTACCATTGATAAGATGCTGAACTGGTAAAGAGAAAACAGCACTTTTTGCATAATCTAATTTTGTGGTAAAAGTTTGTTGAGCTATTAAATTGCCATTATTTAAAACGCCAATGGTAATGGAAGTTAATAAGTTAGCACCATAGTTGGTAACCTGTAATTTTGGCGTAAAGGTATCTGCACCACAAGCAGGTGTTCTATAGGTTACGGCAGTACAACCAATCATTTCGCTTCCGCCCGGATTTACTATGGCATTAGCTGTAGCATTATTTTTAGGAATACTATCTGGCAATAAATAACCCTTGGTAGTCCAGTATCCTGGTCTGAAATTATCTATTACATATTGCATTCTGGTAACCTGACTTTTTGTAAATAAGGTAAGTACAGCATCATCGCTATAGTCCATATAGTTTTGAAACATTTTTGCGATAGATGGGGTACAACCATTTTTAGCACCTACAGCTGGTTTACCATAAGTAGCAGCACTGGTAGGAGGAGTATCATCGTTTGCTGCAGTAATTAAATTTGCAGGAAGAGCCATACCAGCGGATGATAAATTGGTAGTAAAATCTACACTGGTACATCCACCCTGAAAAGTATGGTATAGTCCCATGTTGTGCCCAATTTCATGCACAGAGGTACGTGCTAAATTGTAAGCTGCAGCACTGTAACAGGTGCTATGGGAAAATCCTTGATAATCACAACAAATACCATCAATTGAATTACCAGTCTGGAATGCTGGGCCAATTTCAGGAGAAATACCTAATAGACCTAATGCAGAACCATCACCTACCCAAAGGTTATAGTATTGGGTAATATCCCATGGTGGTAAACCTCCTGCTGCTGTTTTAATGGTTTGAGGGTTACCTCCACCAATTACTCCAGCACCAATTTTACGTTCAATACCAGTGGTGTACTTGCCATTAATATCTCTACGAGCTAAGGTAAAACGAATCAGTGAATGACCTCTTACACTATAGAAAGAACTTCCATTAGCACTATCCGGATTAAAACCACTATAATCTAAGTTTAGTCTGTTGATGAAATATTGTACATCATCATCAGTAATAATGTTAGGGTTTGGTAGCACTATATGTACTACTACCGGTATAATAACGGTATCGCCATTTGCAAAACTTTTTGCAGTTCCACCTCTGCGGGCAGTAACAGTAGTAGGGTGAATTCTGATGTAGTTGTCAGCATCTTTTTGTTTGGCTTCAAAATCTGCTTTGAAAGCCGGATCAGATAGAAGCCTTTGCTGAATAGCTTCTTCTGTACCACAACGATGCATGGTTTGCGCTTTAGGTGTGCTAAATATTGCTAATAAAGCAATGCACAATAAAGCAAACTGGGGAAATTTAAAACTCATTTAATCCAATTTTTGGTAATATAATTTGTATAAAGAAGCCGTGAATGTATAAAAATAAAATAATATACATAAAATATGGGCCAAAAACATAATTTTTAAGCTAAAAACTTACAAAATCTTATTTATCTTACCCTAATGGAGAAAGGAGAATACTTCTTCTGGCAAGAACTCAATCAAGCAAAGACGCTGATAATACATTCTAAATGGTGTCGGACAAAATAATGACTAAGACTAACAGCTTATTGGATAAGACTAACAAAAACTTGGATAAGACTAACAAAATATTGACGAAGACTATCAACTTATTGACGAAGACTATTAAAATATTGGCGATGACTCATAACTTATTGAAGTTGCTAGCAACTTATTGATTATGTTTCATAACTTATTGAAGTTGCTGACAACTTATTGACGAAGACTATCAAAATATTAATTATGACTCATTATTAAGTTGTAGAGACTGATGAATATATACGATTGGGGAGAATAGAGCAGAAAGAATACTTGAAAACAGATTAGCGAATTAGCGGATTAACGAATTAGTGGATTAACGAATTTCTACACGTCTGACGATGAGCGCCAATCGTCTGACGTGTGAGCACTTCTGCTTGGAAGTACTCTCTAATGGCAATAAAGGGAAAGGTGCGGAAGGTGTGTTTGTGAGACGTCAACCACTAGATAAAGAGTTGTTTAATGCCTTTAAAGTAAGGGTTGCACTGTTTTACATAACAGCTATGAACGAACCTAAAGTTAAAATAGTTTCTTTTTAACGAAACCGCCCTTATATTTGTCTATAATATTAAAATGGATGGACAAGCTTTTTGATATTGTATTTTTAGAAGATGCGTTTGCTTTTCTGAAAGAGCTTGACAAGAAGCATTACGAAAAGATATTATACAATATTCGTAAAGCACAAACAGCAAATGACCCAGAACTTTTCAAGAAACTTACAGAAGAGATTTGGGAATTCAGGACACTTTGGTAATATCGACCCATGGATTTATAAAAAAACGCAGTAAAGTACCTGATAGTGAAATTGCCAGAGCAAAACAATTGCGTTTAAAATACTTTGAAGACAAAGAGAAACAAGTTAAAAAATAAATAAATGAAAACATATACATTAGACCAGGTTCAGGATGAACTTATTGGTGAAATTGGTACTGCTAACAGGGACAGATTTGAGTACGAATTACAAATGGACTTAATTGGTAAAGCGATTAAACAAACACGTCAAGAACGAAATTTGACTCAAGAAGAATTAGGTAAACTTATTGGTGTACAAAAGGCTCAGATTTCAAGACTTGAAAGTAATGCTAGTAATGTGACAATGGACACGTTGTTAAGAGTTTTTACTGCATTGAAAGCTAAAGTTAAATTGCAAATTGAGCTACCAAACTTAAACATCAACATCGTTCAATAACGAAAGCTAACAACAAACAGTTTTGCAACTGCGGTGGTAAAAGGCTTAAATTTAGCTACTCGTCTGACGATGAGCGCCAATCGTCTGACGAGTAGCTGGAGCATGATTGAAATTTGAGCGAGCGCAAAGGATAGGAGCGGTATCCTTTTTTTTGCCAGCCCCTTTCATTTTATACCATTTATACATATAAGTCAGTCCATTTTATTGAGTCAAAGATGTAGCTAAAAGCACAGGTACTTTTTACTACATCTTCGGTGATTTTTTTAGTATGGTGTGTAATAAAGTCACTTACTTCGTCTAAAGTTTTGTA
>CAIVPM010000381.1 GCA_903907815.1 uncultured Chitinophagaceae bacterium
AAAATATCGTAAGGCAAATTATTTTCGGTGCAATATTCCTGCGCTAAAGTATATAAATGATTGGTGAAATTGGATACCATTACCGCTGACAAGTGAAGTTTAACCCTTTCCTCATCTTTAAGGTTTAAAACATCGTTCGACAAACTGGACAGCAGTCGGTTAAGCATCATCATAACAAATTGGTTACTGCCATCTATTACAAAAGGTATTGCAGGTATAGCAGCAATCTCTTTACGTAATGACTGTAATGGCCATATAACACCTATGTTTTCTGAAATTTTATGGATGGTGTTCAAGGGTAAGGTACCTGCAGTATGTACTACCAGTTTCCCAGGAAGCTGCAATTTTTCTGCAATTAACAATACAGCATCATCCGGAATGGCTATTATATATAAATCTGCTTCTTTTGAAATTAGATCAATAGAGAACACAGCTTCTGCACTTAATAATAAAGCCAGTTTTTCTGTACTTTCATTACTTCTACCTACTATTTGAAGTATGGTAAATCCATTTTCCAATAATAATTTTCCTAAAACAGTAGCTACATTCCCTGCACCTATCAATACTATTTTCATTGGGACAATAGTAAATCTTTTAATAACATCATAACAGAATTTTTATAAACAATATGTTGTCTGTATAGGTCAATTCCTATACATTTGCAACCTATTGGTCCTGTGGCCGAGTGGCTAGGCAGAGCTCTGCAAAAGCTTCCACAGCGGTTCGAATCCGCTCGGGACCTCTACTAAAAGACTTATAAGGATTTAACTTTATAAGTCTTTTTATTTTTTACAATATGAAATACTCTCAAATTATAGGTTTATTAGCCTCCATTGCGCTTATAGCTATTTGCTTTTTACCCTGGTGTACAGTAGAATCAATTCCAATTACTTTAAGTGGTAAAGATGGATATGTAAATGATAATCTTAATTTCGGAAAACAATATATTCCCCAAAGCTTCTTTGCAATTCTATTAATCAGTTTCTTTACGGTAAATAAAGTATGGGCTAAAAGAGCCAACATATTTATTGGATTTTTGAACTTAGGATGGGCATTTAAGAACTTTATTTTATTCTCTTTATGTCGTACAGGTGTATGCCCAACAATTCATACTGCACTATATATGTTGCCAGTAATTGCGATTATTATTCAAGTGATGACTTTCTTACCCAAACTACAAGTGAAAAGTTAGTATCTTGGATAAGATATTTTATTCTAAACTGCTGTTTAGTGTACTTGTACCATTATTTTCTTAGTTTCAACAGTAGATAAAGTATCCCAAGGGCGAGCATACTTTAAAATAATACTATCAACTCCTGTTTTTACTCCTTTAAAAGTCCATACCTCTTGCCCTCCACTACCTATCAATTCATTATTTGTAGCAAGGTACTCCCACTTTGAAGTATCTATAATAGTTATTGATTTTTTATTTGCCCATTGCCAGCTATATCCAGTGGATGGATTGCTGCTTAGCGTAATGCTGAAAGAGGCTCCTTCTTTAATAGCATAATCTGGTTTAAGGGTTTCTTTTCTCCCTTCTTTGCTTTCTGTACAAGCAAAGCTTCCTATGATAATAATTAAGCACACAAGCCTTTTCATAATCAATATTTTATAAGCACCAAATTGTGTGCAGTAAATTTAATTGTAAGCGCTAATCAATTGGCGTCCTCCAGCATTTTCTTAGCTTCTTCTTTATACACTTTATCATCCAGACAACTAACAGGAAGCTTTAAAAGTTTATTTAAAACATCCACTGTTTTAGTTGGATTATTATTTTCTTTATATGCCTTAGCCAGCATTAGGAAATTGTATACATAATAGATATCCTGTTGCCGACATTTTTCGAAGTAATAAATACAACTATCAATGTTTCCATCGGGCAATCCACCATACAAAGCTTTTACTGCCAATCTTTTAGCCCAGTTAAGCGTTACCATCTCATAATGCCATTTACCTTCAATGAAGTTTATTTTACCATAATTAGGGTTAATCCTTAGCCCTCGGTCTGCATACATTTTAATGTCTCTGACATAAGCAACGATTTTCTTTTTGTCTGTTTCTATCTCTGTCATTCTTCCACAAGCTGCAGCCATAATATAGCAGGATTGTACATTATTGCTATCTGCTTTCCAAGCCTGACGAGCATATTGAAATGTCTGATCGCTCCATCGCTTTTTAAGGTTCTTATCAGTTTGTCTACCACCAGCAGAAAGACAAATTTCTGTAACTTTTACCAGTAAATTAATGGAAGGTGGTGCTAAACTTATGGCCGACTTGTACTTTACCAGTGCTTCTTCTTCTTTTAACTGATTATACAAATCATCACCGGCTTTAATTAGTTCACCAGCAGTTTGAGAGAACAGTACTGTTGAGGTAAACAATAAACAAAGTAAAAACTTGAAGTGCATATTAATAATTTAAAGACAAAAAACGCTCTCTTGTCAAATCCATCTTCACACATACTTTTCCATTCAAACCTTTTATAGGGGGATGGTTTTTAGTAATAGAAAGCAGAATATTTACAATAGAAGGGTGTTCGGTAAAAATATCTACTACAATATGTTGCATAACAGTTTCGAGCAGTTTAGTAGGTATATCCATGTGCTTTTTGATTATCTTGAATAAATCAACATAATTAACGGTATCAGTTATAAGCTCTACTTTATTATCGTTTGTTAACGCTTCTAAATTGACCGTAAACTTATTTCCTAAAATCTTTTCTTCTTCAAAACAACCATGAAAAGCAATAAATTGTAAGTCGTGAATGCAAATTGTAAACATGAGGCGAAGGTAAGTAATATGACAAAAACGAGTTTGAAAAATTACTTAGATAGATATTGGAAATATTTCTTTCTAAAAGCTTGCAAATGTCAAAATGCTGAAGTATATTAGCACTATGATTAATGTTACCGCAAATGGTAACATCGAGTAAAAACGGGTGATATTTCCCGTCATGATAAGCCGCATCATACTTTGCGGCTTTTTTTATAATAATACATCACAGAACTTCAATTATGGGCATAAAAAAAGTCATCATTACGATGACTTTTTTCCGAGTGCCCCTTACGAGGACTTTACCGAACTTTTTGAGTTCGTTAACATTTTTGCAGCTTAAATAAGCATTTCTGGTAAGTCAATAGTTTGCCCTGCTAATTCGTGGGTGCTATCACTACAGTATTGTATTCTACCATTAGTTACGAATAGATGGCACGCCGCTTTCACTTTTCCTTTTTCGTCAAATTCCCTATTAAGTAATGAGGGAGTAAAAGACGGACTTTCTAAATTGTTATTAAAACTCCATTGCGAACCATTAGTTTCAACGCT
>CAIVPM010000382.1 GCA_903907815.1 uncultured Chitinophagaceae bacterium
ACATAGGAGTGAAGGTTCGGGCCATCAATGAACATTTCGAATTAGACGATTATAGCCCTGATACTTTCATCAGTCGTGCAATCGGTTTCATGATGGCAGAAAAGGAACTGTTGGGCATCAGAAAGCGAACTAAGGATGGAATTACAGAAGCTACCAAAGCTGGAAGGTTTGTACATAAAGCTCCTTTAGGTTATTTGAATGTTCAATATTCTTCAAAGGATAAAGCTATTATTATAGATGAAGAAAAAGCTCCTTTAATCAGAACAATTTACAGTGAGTATTTAAAAGGATCCTCAATAGAAGATATCAGAAGAACCGTAAAAGCAATTGGGTATAAATCAAAAGGTAATTCTGCTATTACCAGGGTATTGAGTAATCCTGTTTATGCCGGACTTCTAAAGCTTGATAATGGATTTGTAAAAGGATTACATACCCCAATAGTTACGGAGCAAAACTTCTGGAAAGTACAGGAACGATTAAATGGTAAAAAAATGACTACACAAAAAAGAGAGGAAGTTCCATTAAGAGGTGTACTTCGTTGTTTCTGTGGTAGACTTGTTACTGCAGGAAACAGTAGAAGTAAATCCGGGAAGTATCATTGGTATTACTTGTGCAAGACTCATAGGAACAATCTACCAGCCGTTAAACTACACGAACAGTTCAATGCATTACTTGATAACTTAAGCCTCAGCAATGAGGACATAGAAACGATTAAGAATATGTTATCTGTGGAGCTGGGTAAAATACTTCAAGATAAAGGTACCAAGATTAAGAAAGTAGAAAAGGATCTTGCAACTGTACAATCTAAAATAAATACTGCAGAAGAAAAATACCTACTTAATCCAGATATGAGTAAAGCAACATATCAGAAAGTAATAAATAGCCTGAATGATGATAATACCAGGTATCTTGCAGAAAAGGCTTTATTGGATACTGATGTGGATGTTTATTATAATAGATTAAATGATCTATTGCCAAAGCTTGGCCAGTTGGCTACATATTTCAATGCAATGTCATTAGTACAGCAACAACAATTGATAAATGTAGTGTTCGACAATTCCCTTTTCTATGAAAATAACAGCTATCGAACACCTTCAATGATAGATGTATTTTCTCATAAGTCCTTGGAACTAAAAGAAAAAGGGCTGCTCGTAATCGAACAACCCTTATCAATTTCGGGAGATACTCCCATGTGTAGCGGAGATGGGAGTTGAACCCATGACCTTTGGGTTATGAATCCAACGCTCTAACCACCTGAGCTACCCCGCCAAAAGTCCCTTTTTCCAAGTCTATAAAAGAAAAACTTCTATAATTGGGGTGCAAATATAGAAGTTGTAATTTATAAAGCAAGTATTTTTCAAATCTATCCTAATAAGCTAACAATTTAGCTAATCTGGTCTTTACTTTTTCTACCGTTGGCAACATAGCTGCTTCCAGTATTTCATTCGTAGGAATTGCTGGTAAATTCATGGCTCCAAGTACCTCTACTTTAGCATCCAGGAAGTGGTAACAGCTATTAGAGATTCTTAGCGAAAGTGCTTCTGCAAAAGAGTTTGACTGTTGCTCTTCACTTAAAACCAATACTTTACCGTGCTTATTTACCGATTGAACAATCATTTCATCATCCAGCGGATAAAGTGTTCTTAAATCTACTATTTCCACCTGTCCAGGGAAGCTTTTAGCGGCTTCTCTTGCCCAGTAAATTCCTAAACCATAAGTGATAACACAAACAGTTTCTCCGTTCTTAAGCTTATTTTCATCAGCTTTCAAAGAAATGGCAGCCTTACCCAATGGTAATATATAATCCTTAGATGGTTCTATGGTCATTGCCTCATCGGTACCGGGAACTTTACCCCATTGAATGCCTTTATGTTCCAGTACTACTACTGGATTAGGATCATGGAAAGCCGCTTTCATTAATCCCTTCATATCAGCCGCATTGGAAGGATAAACTACTTTAATGCCTTTTATATTCAATAAAGTACTTTCAATACTTCCGCTATGGTAAGGGCCACCACCATTCATAGTACCAACTGGTATACGCAATAGCATCTGTACCGGAAACTTACCATTAGATAAGTAGTTGGATTTAGATACCTCCGATGCTAATTGATTGATAGCTGGGTATACATAATCACCATATTGTATTTCCACAATTGGTTTCATACCCAATGCAGATAAACCAACAGTAGATCCTACAACATACGCTTCCTGAGCAGCCGTATTGAATACTCTTTTATCTCCAAAGCGTTCTGCTAATTCGGCTGTTTCTCTAAAAATACCGCCTAATCTTTTACCCACATCCTGACCATATAATATTACCTCTTCATGGTCTTCCATTATTTCTTCAATGGCATGAAGTGCAGCCTCTACCATCAATACTTTCTCTCTGTTCTTAGGCTGACGATCTCCCTTTTCATGCTCTACTGTACTCTCTAAAAATACATGATCTCCTACAGTATGTGCATCAGGTTCTGCAGCATTGGTTGCCTTTACAAAAGCTTCA
>CAIVPM010000383.1 GCA_903907815.1 uncultured Chitinophagaceae bacterium
AAAATATCCCAAAACTGAAACTATAAATTGGGTTAATAAGATTAATCCAAATAGTGAGAAAATGATAAGTTATGATTTAGTTGATTTTGTTACCAGAACAGGTTATGATAATGATAAATATTTTTTCAATTTACTTACTACTGCATACATGCCCTTAAAAGAAAAAATATTACCTGAAATAAGAATTGATTTTAATGGTGGTTTAGACAGCACTTGTTTTAGCGAAGGAGAAAAGAAACTAATTTTATTGCAGTTCATTTTAGAAATATTAGCAGATGACGAAAGTTTAATTCTATTAGATGAACCGGATAGTCACATTCATATTTCAAGAAAAGATTTAATTAAGGATTTAATTGATAAATATAAACTGCGTAAAAATATACTTACAACACACAGCCCAACTCTTACACATAATTTTGATATTAAACATATTATTTCGGTAGTTAAAAATAATGGGACTGTTTCAATAGAAAAAAACGACAAAATTGAATTGATTGATAATCTAACAAACGGCATATGGAGTTATCAGGAACAGAGTTTGTTTTTAAATTCTAAGAACGATATTTTATTAGTTGAAGGAAAGCATGATAAACTCCATATAAAAGAAGCTTTAAAACACTATACTGTAGAATACCCTGATTTAAAGTTTGATATATTTGATATGAATGGTGCAACTAACATAAAACAGTTATTAATTGGGTTGGCTAATAGTGCATATATTAAAAATAAAAAAGTGATTGGATTATACGATGAAGATAATGAAGGTAGAAATAGTGTAAATGCTAATTTTGATAAAACTTATAAACCAATATTGCAATTGAAATCAAATAATGCAGAACCGCCATCAACTGATTTTTTTGCTTTATTATATCCAACTCCTGCAAATTGGAAGGGAGACTTTACTGTTGAAAACTTTTATGAAAGCTCAAAATATGAAGAGGCTTATATTGAGGCTTTGAATAGAACTAAAGGGTTTTTTATTAATAAACCTATTGATGAGGTTTCAACTGATATAAAATTAAAATCTAAAAATATTTTGGCTGATAATATTTCAAAATTTAATAAATCAGACTTTAAAGGATTTATAGGTTTGTTTGATTTATTGAAAAAAATTAAAGACATGTAAATCTTTTTTTAACTCCCTTAATTGTTGAATTCTATTCTTCAGATAAACTGAAATTAATATTTAAATGCTGAGTGCTATTAACAGGTGTTTTATTGTCATTTTTTTTAGCAGGTATCCAATTTGTAAGTTCAATAATTCTTATGGCTTCTTGTTCTAAACCATAACCATATTCATTTCCAATTGTATGGACATTTTTGGCTTTTCCCAATGTGTCAACTATAAATTCAACTTCTACTTTACCTGATATGTTGTTTTTAAATGCACTATCAGGATACTTTAAATTTGTTGAAATAAAGCTGCCTAAATTCCCATTTAAAAATATTGGCATGTAAGCAATTTCATCAATCTTTTCTGTATCAGATTGGATTAATTTTTGTTTTGGTTCTTCTGTGTTGCTTTCTGTGTTTTCCTCTTTTATATTATTGCTATCAAATATGCTTTTCCTCTTAGTGGTTGTTGATTTTGGTTTATTTTGGTCTTGTTGTGCTTTTATCAATTTGTTTTCAGCTACATTAGACTTTACTTGTTCTCCATATTTTTTCCAGTATTTATCATAAATCCTTTGTGATAAATTTTCATTATTACAAAATATTTCCAGGGAGCGAATTATTTGATTTTTATTTCCTAAATTTAATAAGCAAACTTGGAAAACAAATTTATCAAATACAGCCTCATCAAGTCCCAAAGTTTCAAATAAATGGACTACCAATAATGGATTGTAAGCAGGATAAGCATTTATCATGAGTTTATTTGAAACTGCTTTTACCCCACTATATTTTATCCCTTCAAAAACTACAGAAATATTATCTTGTGAATATGGGTTTACACCTAAATTATATACTGCTCTTCTTTGGTTTATTTTATCGGCAAATAATTTTCTATCTGAGGATGAAACTTGAGCAGAAACCATATTAATGGTCAGTAAAATCAATAATAGACAATTAATTAAGTTATTATTTTTCATATATTCTTAGTTATAACTAAGCGCGAAGATAAAGGGATTGCTGCTATTTCGATTGCTAATGTATGACTAAGAATAAGAAATCTGAAATAGAGCAATTTGTTATTGATAAAATCAAGGAAATTCGTATTGAGAAAGGATTGTCTCAAGAAGATATTGCTTCTGCTTTAGATACTTCAAGAGGTTTTGTTGGGCAAGTTGAAAGTTGCAATCATCCGACAAAATACAATCTAAATCACCTCAATACAATAGCAAACGAATTAGAAGTTTCAATCAAGGACTTTTTCCCTGAAAAACCATTTTCAGAAACTAAAAAGAAGGGTAAGAATAAATAATAGCCTTGAAAGCAATTTTAAGACATTAAATTTTTGACTTCTCCTATTGAAGTGTGAATTATATCATCAATTGCTTTCTTGGCTTTATTCGGCTTTAAAAGTGTGTTTTTACGTTTTTACAATTTGATTGTTTTTTGATTTGTACTTTTAAATCAAAAAAATTGCTATTAAACAATCACTCCATGTTGATAAACTAAGTAAAAGAATGTGCCTAATGAATAGCCATTACTTTTTGAGTTTTTCAAACATGCTGAATATTGCTCATTTGTTTCCGTTTCATTGTATTTAGAATGAAATTTACTAACCTTATGGAAATAATCCCTTCCATTATCTCCAAATGTATTGGCTATAGCACAGCCTATAGAAAACCAATCATTGTAATTGTTTGTAATGTCAATTTTTTGTTGTTCAATTGCTTTTATAGTATTGGTAAATCTTTCATTATCTACAAAATCAAATGATGTAATATCTAATTTTTGTT
>CAIVPM010000384.1 GCA_903907815.1 uncultured Chitinophagaceae bacterium
AAAAGCATTTGAGCGAAATGTAGAACCTGTAAGACCAGGCAGAAAACATCCTCGGGTTGTAAAAGCCAAAAGAATAAATGGCAAATATCAAACATTCACTAACTATAAAAGAGCTATATAATCCTTAACTAAATGACATTGGGGTTTGGGGCTACCACCCAGCTTTCGTTAGTTTGCTGTACTGCTGTTTCCACCCTTTTCATCACCACACTATGCACCCCAAAATCCTTATCAATAGCTTCTACTACGGTAACACTTCCATTTAATGTAATTATATTCTCATTATCCATCATCAATTGTCCTTTATCCATTTTTTTGAAAACCAGTTCAAAAAGCATACTACCATCTTCAAGCGTCTTTGCTGTATTGTTAGCATCATTCCATAAGAAACTTACTTTACCTTCCTGGGAATGATTGGTACCCAATTCGAATTGTAAAATATTCTTCTCAATACCTACCCATTTTAGTTCGTTTTCATTAAAGCTAATAGTAAATTGCATACCCATCATATCCTTACAATTATTTACTCGTATAGGTATTCTTACTTCATTATTTAATCCACTACTCTTTAAAGCGTCAGAAGGAAAGCTAAGCTCTACAGCATTTACATTAGTATTATTCAGTTTAGCAATAGCGGGGTTCCAGCTCCAGTCTACATCACCAAGCTTTAGTCCTATAAAGGTTTGATTAGCTTTAGCTGCATTCAATCCACTATAACTTATGCTGTCTTTAAATGGAAAAGGATTAGTAGCGTCGAGAAAAGTAGAAGCACTATCTACAAATACCCACAGACGGTTTTGTTTAGAAGTGCTATTGGTAAATGTAGTATCTAATCCAAGGATTAATCTTTTCATAAATACAATATCCAAAGCACTTATTTTTCCATCACCATTTACATCGGCAGCAATTATTTTATAAGGATTGTTCAATAAACTTTTTTGTAATATCTGGCCTTGTACCAATGCAATATCCAGCGCGGTTACCCCATTGGCTTTATTAATATCGTTGTTCTTATTTAGTTTGATTGTTTCGTTAGATAACGCAGATAAACAACCAAACGTATAATTACTATTACCTGTAGTATTTCCTACCGAATTACCGTTCATAGTAGCAGCTACATTTGAAATACTATAGCCTTTGGATGGATGATAAATACCACCAGAAATACTAAGATTGTTGATTACAATATTTACTGCTGCATACACGCTATCGCAACCACCTGTTGTTTTAATAGTATCTGTAAAACTGCTGGTGCTTTTATATACCATCCCTTTATATACCAGACTATCACAACTATTCAGATTTACTGCATTGTTTACAGGGGTTATTTTATTAATAGTTAACTTTAGTGTATCTGCACTTACACAACCATTTGCATTGTTGTAGTTATAAACGTAAGTACCGCTGTTGCTATAGGTTGTACCATTCCAGGTATAACTATTACAAGCTGTTTGTTTGCTTACATTATGGGTACTTTTTACAATAGTAAGTTTTAAAGTATCTACACTGGTACAACCATTCAGGTTATTATAGTTATACGTATAAACACCGCTGCTATTATAAGAAGTTCCGTTCCATAGGTAACTATTGCAAGCTGTTTGTATACTTACATTATGGGTTTGAGGATTTACAGTTACAGGGAATATACCAGCCCGGCCGTTTCCGTATAGGTTAGTCCCACTTACTGTTACATTTCCTGAGGTAGCATTATTGCCAAAATTTACTGTAATACTATTGGTCTGGCTGGTGCCGGTAACACCATCGGGTAATGTCCAGGTATAAGAAGTAGCTCTTGTAATGGCGGGCACAGTATAGGTTACAGCATTGGTACCCTGACAAACCGTTTTAGTTCCGGTAATTGTTTTAGTAGTATCTGGTAAATTATCGGCTATTGCTTTTAATAATAAAAAGGCAGTAGCAGCAACAC
This sequence comes from uncultured Chitinophagaceae bacterium, assembly GCA_903907815.1. Lineage (GTDB taxonomy): Bacteria > Bacteroidota > Bacteroidia > Chitinophagales > Chitinophagaceae > CANFLJ01. The sequence continues at coordinate 1,928 of CAIVPM010000384.1, forward strand.
TTGCAGAGTCGGAGTTGCTAATTCCACAGGCAGTTGCTTTTGTAATTGGGTCGTAAAACATTTCACTTAAATAGCCAAGTGTTTTACCACCATGCCCCCAGGTGGTTCGGCCTATTACGATTCTTTTTTCCAATGCATATCCATAATTTCCAGTACCTGTAAAGGTGGTCATTAAAGCAAGAGAACTTGGATTAACTACTTGTCCGGTAAAGAATGCATTGTACCATTTTACCATATCAGCAGCGGTAGAATAAATTGCTCCTGCTGCACCGGATGCGCTGTTTAAACCCACTCTGGAATTAGCAGCATTATCTACTCCCGAAATCCAGGGATGAGCAATGGTACCAACAATTGGTTCCTGATAGGAATAGAAAGTACTGTCTAAATGTTTTGGAGAAAGAATGCTGTCTCTTATAAGTTTTGAAATAGTAAATCCTGTTACACTTTCTGCTACCATACCCAGCAACATATAGTTAGTATTAGAATAGTTATATCCACCTCCAGGGTTATAAACCTTTACAGGTTGAAAGGCTAATATTTCCGTAACGGTAAATACGTGGGTTGGATATTTAACAGCAGAATCAAAAAACTGCAGACTATTATCAGCCAGGCCACTGGTATGATTTAATAACTGGCTGATAAGAATAGTGGAGTCTATATTATTGTATTTAGTATGAATCCATTTACCTAAATGATCGTTTAATCCAAGTTTACCTGCTTCTACTATTTTCATGATGGTAGAGGCGGTAAAAAGCTTGGTATTGCTGGCTATTCCAAATTCCATATCATTAGTTATGGGATGACCAGCATACGACACACCATAAGTGCCTCGCCAGATACCCTGCCCCGGATAATATACGCTGGCAGATACCCCTTTTACTTGTTGGGGCACACCCATTATTAAAGTGCTATCCAGCTTGGCTGCTAAGAATGGATTAAATGTTTGAGACCTTACCGTGCCTATACTTATAGTAAGTATAGCAATTAGTGTGACGCTTAATTTTATACAATTCTTTTTCATACAACAAAATTTTAAATGATGGAGTAATACTATTGTTCTACACCAAATTTAATCTACCAGTCAAAATATTTCAACAACTATTTAGGGAACGTAGCGTATGAATGAGAAAGCGTATAGAATCTTTACTGTTTTGTAAACCCTAAGTGTTGTTTAAACTATTATTGCAATGTATACCCCGCTAACCCATCAGTATTTACTAAGCAAAAAGATTCAGCAATTCGGCTCTGCGCCTTACCGAAACTTCAAGCTGCGTACCATCTTGTAATTGCACCAGCAAAGAATCTTCTTTTATAAATTTACTCAGGTAATTAAGGTTGATGATATGTGATTTATGTATCCGGAAAAAGTGTTGCTTATCCAGCTTCTCTTCGTATTCCTTTAGTGTTTTCGACACCAGTATTTTACTGCCATCATTCAAATAAAAGGTACTGTAATTATTATCGCCTTCTATTCTGATGATGTTGCTCAGTTGTACCAGCTGAGCATCTTTTGCAGTATGCAGCAATATTTTATCGGTTAGCGAATGTGTTTGTTTTATGGCATTAGTCAGAGCGGCTATTTGTTGTGCTACCTGCTTTTCTTTCAGCTGCTTTTCTATCACTTTATTCACGGTCTTTCTTAGCTCATCATACTCCACAGGTTTTAGAAGATAGTCCAGCGCACTTGCTTTAATAGCTTGCAATGCATACTCGGCATAGGCCGTTACCATTATTACTTCGTAGCTGCGAACCGGCAAAGCATCGAGTAGTTGAAACCCTGTGATAACAGGCATCTCCACATCTAAAAACAGGATGTCGATATCTTTGTTTTCGTTCAGATAAACAATTACTTCGGTGGGGTTGGTAAAGGTTGCCGCCACTACCACTTCCGGACAAGTCATCTGCAGTTTTATTTGCAACGCATTGATGTTCTCTTGCTCATCATCTATTAAAATGGCTTTAAGCATTGGCTATCATTTTAGGAATTATAATCTTAACGGAAGTACCCGTAACTGCTCCAGTAAGATCAACATATTTTAAATAGTCATCCTGAGTTTTTCCCGGGTGTAAAGTTGCCAGACGTTGCATGGTTAAATCGGTACTCATACTTCTATGATCTGTATGCTTTTCCGCTTTCAGTTTCTCTGCCTGTTCTCTGCCAATTCCATTATCTGTAATAGTAATTTCTAAATCGTTTTCCAGTGCTACAACAGCTACACTAATTACCCCGCCCTCTTTTTGCAACGGACGAATACCATGTATCAAAGCGTTCTCTACAAAGGGTTGTAATAGCATGGGAGGGATTAAATAGCGGCTTGCAAAATCACTTTCATTAATGGTAAAATCAAAAGAGTAAGTAGCCCTTTGCTTTTCTATTTGCAGGTAAGTAGATAGGGTGCTAAACTCTTCTTCGATAGTGATAGTATCCTCCGCTGTTTGTTCTAATATCTTTCTGGATAGTTTCGAAAAACGCTGCACCAGCAAGGAGGCTTCGTATTGTTTGTTCTGCAGTATAAAAGAATCAATTGTATTAAAACAATTAAAAATAAAATGAGGGTTCATTTGTGCCTGCAACGTCTTTAGCTGATACGTGTTCTTTGCTTGCTCGGCCAGTTGTTTTTCCTGCACTGCTATTATATTTTTCCGTTGCAACAGTTTACTTCTGTTATATAAAATAATAGCAATAGCCAGCGTTGCTAACAGCAGCAAAGCCACTATCAGCAAGGTGTTGCGGGTTTTAATAGTTTTATCGGTAGCCACCAGCACCTTTTGTTCGGCTCTTAAACTATCCGACTCTACTTTCTTACTCAGTTCGTATCGGATGGCTACTTTCTGATACTCTGTTTTCTTCGATTCTTTGTATAGCGTATCGTTTATGGCCGTTATCTTTTGTAAGTACGTTATTGCCTTATCGTATTTACCCGTCTTATTATAGTATTCATATAAGCTCTGGTATAAATTTTTAAGGTATTCATAGTCCTCAATCTTATGTCCTATTTCGTACGACTTCAGTGCAAAAGTCCCCGCTTGCGTAAGATCATTTTTCTGACTATACGCCAGCGATTTCAAGGCAAAAATATTGGCTTGTAAGTCCTTCTCTGTAAACTGATTCATTAGTGGAGAAGCTTTGTCCAGCGCCTTTATAGCATCGTTGGGCATTTTCTTACCGAGGTATGCATTCGCAAGATTTATATAAGCAGCAATCCATGGATTGGTGTTTAACTTATCGACCGGTAGTGCCAGTACTTTTTCGAAATTATGTATTGCACTATCATACTGATTCTGATACTGAAACAGATTACCAATATTACCATATATCATGGCAACGGCAACCGTATCTTTAAGTTCCATATTGGCTATTAATCCCTTTTTAGCATAGATTAAAGCGTTCTCCCAGTCTTGCAAACTCTCGTATAGTACGCCTATGTTTAAATATGCAGTAGAGGCTGTTTTTTTATAGCCATACTTTTCTGCCAGCTTCATTGCTTTAAATAGACGGTCCGATGCGAGGGCATATTTTGAGGCATATACATACGCAATGCCCGATCTTCCGAGGTTGGTTGTTTGCTGCTTTGTAAGATGAATTCTTTCGTACATATCGGCAGCACTATCCCAGACCTGTGCAGCCCTCTCGAATTGCGAAGCTTCGGAATAGATGAATGCTTCCTGTGCTAAGATGGCGGCATAAAACTTATTATCGCTTTTATGTACAATGGATTTTGCTTTAAATATGGTGGATTTACAATCGGTATAGGTAACGGCTCCTGCGTTGATAACGGAGTCGAGCAATTTATTGAGCAGGATAGTATCTTTAGGATTGCCTTTATAAACAGGCTGACTATTTGCTACGGTGCAGGCAAAGCATAATAACCATAGTAAACACTTCATATTTAAAAAATTTCTGCTACAATACTAAAGAAATTTATTAATTATTGAATATCAAAAAGATTTTAAATACCCCAATAGACATCGCCAACTTAATTGTTCTATTATCACATTATCAATTATCCATCATCAATTGTCAATTAAGTTTTGGGCGTTCCGCAAGCGGCCGTTCCAGCCTTTCCTATCTTTTTTTTGCCCTGAATTTCTCCCCTTCAGGGGACTCTACTGTGTGGACACAATTATAGGGATGAGTAATTCGTTTTTGGTTTATGGTAGAACGAATCAATTCATTTCCTGATTTCAAGGATTCATTTGGAGATAAACGTATTGAGAAAAGAGCTGAGCAAGTTTTAAATAAGCTTACTATAGGGCGTATAGGCAACATTCGGCAGATTGCGGAAACAGAGGCAGAACAAAAGAGCTTTTATCGATTATTCAATAACGAAAGTTTTAATGAGAAAGCCATAGAAAGTAGTATTGTTAATCGTTGTGGAGAGCTTTGTAAAGGCAGACACGTATTGTGTATTTTAGATTCCACAGAATTTAACCTATCGAGCCAGCAGGGACGGATTAAACCATCCAGTGGTTTGGGCAAAACAACAAAAAAGGGGATTCTTGGATTTATGATGCATAGCAGTTTGGTAATTGATGCAAATGCAGGTAGTGCATTAGGTTATTCTTACATAAAAACTTGGGATAGAAAAGAAGATAGTCTTGATAAGTACAAACGTAAATATAGCCAATTACCAATTGAGAAGAAGGAGTCTTACAAATGGATAGAATCAGCTAATCAAAGCAAAACTCTATTAAACCAATCATCAAAAATCACAATAGTTGCAGACAGAGAATCTGATATCTATGATTTGCTAGCAATTGTCCCTGAGCCAACAGTCCATTTGCTAATACGCTCTAAATCCAATCGAAAAATAGCTGAAGGAGGAAATCTGACTGACCATTTAGATGGGTTACCCGTTATGCATAATTATCAACTAGAGGTGCGTGGAGATATCAGAAAAAACATAGATAAACGTACTGCATTAATGGATCTTAAGTGGGCTAAAGTAACCATTAAAAAAGCTGTTGGCTGTAAGAATAAAACACTTCCTGACAATCAAGGATTGTATGTTGTAGAAGCAAATGAAACAAACAGAAATGGCGGTATATATTGGCGGATCCTTACCACTCATCCAGTAACTAGTAGCGAAGAAGCTATGCAAATCATTGAATGGTATAAACAAAGATGGTACATAGAGCAAATTCATCGGTTATTGAAAAAAGATGGATTTAAAATAGAAAGTTCTCAATTGGAACAAGGATGGGCAATACGTAAACTTACTCTGTTGGCAATGATGGCAGTATTAAGAATATTGCAAATGATGCTTGCTTATGAAGATGATAATGAACAGCCAATTGATGAAATCTTTAATAAAGAGGAACAACAATGTTTATCTGTATTAAATGAACAACTGCAAGGGCAAACAGATAAATTAAAGAACACTTCAAAACATAATACCTTGAAATGGGCAACATGGATTATAGCAAGGCTAGGAGGTTGGAAAGGATATCAATCACAGCGAAAGCCCGGACCAATTGCTTTGCAGAAAGGATTAGCTAAATTTTATCATGTCTTTGAAGGTTGGTCTATGTTCCAGAAATTCCAAAAAAATGTGTCCACACAGTAGTTCAGGGGACTGGGGGTGGGCAAAAAAAAGGATATTCCCTGCTGGCACTAACGCAATAGTGTGCTGTGAATGATTAGTCGTTTGTATAGATTAATCAATGCTTTAATAGAGATGATAGTAGGTCTATCGCAATCGTTGAACAAGCGAGG
>CAIVPM010000385.1 GCA_903907815.1 uncultured Chitinophagaceae bacterium
CTGGAGGTGCAATGTTCTGATTAAATATTTTATTATAAATAGGAACAGAAGTTTTAGCAATGATAATAATACCGGCCAGGAAGAAAACCATGGAAGCTATAAACATCCAGAATTCTCTACTGTAATTACTCTCTTCTTTAGCACTTGCAGGGGCATGTTCTTTCAACAATAAAGATAACCACACAAAAGAACTAACCATAGATACTAATGTAAATACAGGGTAGTAAAAACTGATTATATTCAACAACAAGAAAGCTCCAAAAATAAGCAACTGTAGATTCTTTTTACTGGTAGCCATAATGGTAGGAACCCAGACAAAAAGGTTTAGAAACAAGTACAGTTGAACATTCATACCCGATTCGGTAAATGCATGTACAGAAGTATCACCCAATATGCCACTTCTGGTAAGGAAAGTAGAATATAATATTAAAGTGAAAGAAAAAATGTAAAACATGTAGGTGCTCTTTAAAGAGTAGCCAGAGTTTTTATATACCAGATTGGTATGCAAGCCTGCAATCATTACCAGCCATGGCACCAGAGAAGCGTTCTCTACCGGATCCCATGCCCAGTATCCTCCAAAGGATAAACTTTCGTAAGCCCAGGCACCTCCCATCATGATACCTAATCCAAGAACTGCGCCAGAGAATACTGCCCACGGTAAAGCAGGTTTTACCCAGTCTTTTGTTTTCTGCATCATTCCAGCTATTGCAAAAGCAAATGGTACAATGGTAGACGCGAAGCCAAGAAATAATACCGGAGGATGAATTACCATCCAATAGTTCTGTAATAATACATTCAGGTCGTTTCCTTCATGTACTCTTGGATATTGTAAGTAATCGGGATTGGAGAAAATTGGCATATTAGGCATCTGCTCTCTCCATAGTATAAAAGGATTAGTGCCAATATTATGTCCCCATAAATATACCCCTACCACCATAGTTGCCAAAGCAAACTGGGCAAAGGAAATAATAAACATTACTGGCGCTTCGAACTTTTTACTCTTCCAGATAATTATCCAACCAAGTATACAATGCCAGAAAGACCATAAAAGAAAACTTCCTTCCGACCCTTCCCAGAAACAAGCCAGAATATATCTTAGTTGAAGACTACGGGATGAGTGATTCCAGGCATAATAATATTCATGATAATGATTAGAAATAATATAATATAATCCACCGAATATGGCAAATATGGAAACTGTTTCCAGAAAGAAAAAAACACGTGCAAACTGTAACCATTTCTTTTTATCAAGAGAGCCTTCTGGTTGATAGTGAGCTGACAGATAAAAGATTGTCGCCAATAAAGATGCAACAACTGACAAAAGACCAAAGAAGTGCCCTATCTGACCTGGTAAAAGGTGTTCGCCATTATATATCATGAAAGAATTGTGTTGAATAAATAAACAAAAATTAAAGTATTTACTTATAATTAAAGGTCTCCTTGCTTAAGCGCATTAGGATTATCTTTATACTTAGAAGGACATTTTAATAATATATCTCTACATTCAAAATGATCGCCCTGCATTTTTCCTCCCAACACTATACGCTCACTTTTTTCCATATCGGTAGGCTTGGTATTATGGTAAACTACTTTTACAGTATTACCAAGGGTATCTAAAGCCGTAAACGTAAGATAGTTAGGATCTTTTACTGCATCATAAACTAAAGAGTTTTTGTCCAGCTTAGCTACCAGCTTAACAAATTTTCCTTGTTTCTGACGGGCCGAAACTACTGTTTCATAAGTAGTTAAGTTACCAGTATAACTAATTAAAATGGTTATTGCACCTGCAATTAGCACCAATAATATTATATGTGTCTTTTTCATTAATAATTAAAATTAAAGGAGCAAATGTATTACAAAGGAAGGAAGAATACGACTACTATTTTGATGAATATCGTATATAACAAACTGAAAAGGGTTATTAAAAGCAAAAGGTCAAACCGAAGCTTGACCTTTTGAAATTATTTATGTATCAATACAATTTGCTAACTAAGAATGAAAACTAGCTGTATTTAATTTCTTTCTCAACATAATGGCACCTATAGCTATTCCAACAGCTACAAGGATAATAACATTTGTATCCAAAGGCATACTACAAGCAGGATCATCAGGGTTAGCTGTGCAATCAACCCCTCCTGGAGGTCCTGTAGGTCCACCAGCTCTAACAACATTATTTAATGTCATCAATATTAATCCTACAAGAAATATTCGGAATATTTTTTTCATATTGTGTGTATTTAATTCAGCTCAGTAATTTGTTGCTTTTGTTATAAATCAGAAGCAAATATATTAATATATTAATACCAACAAAAAAAAAATCATATTATTTTATTATTAAACAAAAAACCGATTATTACCAGATTTTAATTCTATCAGTTTCAGCTTTATACATTTTATCTCCTGCCTGAATATTAAATGCTTTGTACCATGCATCCATATTAGTAATAGGTCCATTGCAACGGTATTTACCTGGAGAATGTGGATCTGTCATTACCAATTGTGCTGCAAACTCTGGTAAAATATTGCTTCTCCAAACCTGTGCCCAGCTTAAAAAGAATCTTTGATCAGGAGTAAAACCATCAATTTTAGTATCGCTTTTACCTTGAGCAGTCTTTTTGAAAGCTTCGTAAGCAATATTAATACCACCTAAATCGGCAAGGTTCTCTCCTACTGTTAGTTCGCCATTTACATGCAGACTATCATTCACCGTAAAGCCATTAAATTGTTCAATTACTTTCTGAGCTTTATCAGTAAATTTAGTATTATCTTCTTCAGTCCACCAGTCTTTCAAGTTGCCATCGGCACCATAAAGGCGTCCTTCATCATCGAAACCATGGGTTAATTCGTGACCTATAACAGCAGCTATACCACCGTAATTAACGGCATCGTCGGCAGCGAAATCGAAGAAAGGAAACTGAAGAATACCTGCTGGAAATACAATTTCGTTGTTTGCTGGATTGTAATAAGCATTAACTGTAGCCGGTGTCATACCCCAAATCTTTTTGTCGACAGGTTTGCCCATACGGCTAACTTCTTTGTTATACTCAAACTGATCGATACTTACCAAGTTACCTATTAAATCGTCCTTTTTAATAACTACCCCATCATAAGTTTCCCATTTGTCTGGAAATCCAATTTTATTGATGATCGCATTTAATTTCTCCAATGCTTTTTGTTTTGTAGTGCTACTCATCCAATCCAAACGATTGATTCTATCAGCGAAAGTGGATTGAATATTTAGAACCAGTTCAAGCATTCTTTTCTTGGAAGCATCGTTGAAGTATTTCTCTACGTATAGCTGTCCAAGTAATTCGCCCAGACCACCATCTACCAAGCGGCTCATTCTTTGCCATCTTGGCGTAATTTGTTTTTGACCACTTAAAACTTTGTTGAATACAAAAGATCTGTCAATAAACTTACTGCTTAAATAAGGTGCAGAAGATTTAATTAAAGTCCATTGTAAATAAGCTTTCCAGGTATTGATATCTACAGCACTGAATAAAGCATCGGCTGTTCTGAAGAAAGCAGGATTGTTTACTAAAATACTATCTGCTTTAGTAACTTTCATTTCTGTCAATAAAGACTTCCAGTTAAAGCCTGGAGTGGTTTTACTGAAATCGGCCAAAGAGAACTTGTTGTAGGTTTTCTTAGGATCTCTCATTTCAACACGACTATTCTGTGCTTTAGCAAGACCAGTTTCCAATTCCATTATAGCTGCAGCATTTGCTTTAGCAGTAACAGAATCTACGCCTACCATTTTAAACATGTCAGTAATATAAGAAAAGTATGCAGCTCTAATCTGTAAGCTTCTAGCATCATTTTTTAAGTAATAGTCTCTATCAGGAAGCGTAGTACCACCTTGACCTAACTGAGGAATGTACTGATCGACATTTTTATCGTCTTGATCTACACCAAAACCAAACACAGGACTTCCTACACCCTTTGTACGCAAGGTTGCAATTTCGTGCAACACCTGTTCTTTAGTTTTTAAAGAACCTAATCTTGTAAATTCATCTTTAATAGGGGTATAGCCTAGTTTTTCTATGGTAGCGCTATCCATAGCACTGGCATAAAAATCTCCTACTCTCTGGCTAATGCTATTCTTTCCGGGATTTGCTGCAGCATTTTCGCAGAGAGATCTTAAAGACTCTAAGCTCTTCAAACCCAATGCATCAAAACTACCCCATCTTGTTTTAGAGGCAGGCACTGGGTTGTTTTTTAACCAGGTTCCGCTTGCATATACATAAAAGTTATCTCCGGGCTTAACAGATAAATCCATGTTTGCCGGATCGATAAATTTAGTTTTACCTTCTTTTTTCTGAGCTGAAGAAGTTAAATTCATCAGACACATAACAGAAACAGAAGCAAGTAATAATCTTCTCATTATTTAAACAATTTTGCCAAAAGTAATTGTTGGGAGGATTGAGAAAGAATTTTAATCAAAAAAAGTTACCAACGGCAAAATACCAATTAGCTAATTAGCAAATGTGCTGATGAGCTAATAGGACAAGGAGACAGAAGAATGGATAGATAGATTATATTAACAGGTACTACGGTAAAGTGGACTAGAAGATAGATAATATAGAGCGATACTATGGTAAAGTGAACAGGAAGATGAATAATATAGAGCGATACTATGGTAAAGTGGACATGAAGATGAATAATATAGAGAGACACTATGGTAAAGTGAACAGGAAGACGAATAAAATAGAGCGA
>CAIVPM010000386.1 GCA_903907815.1 uncultured Chitinophagaceae bacterium
AGTATTTACTCAATTTTTTGCTGTTACCATAGTTCACTATGCTTTCCAGAAAAAAATCTTCGCAAACACTAGTCTATATTGCCTTTGAAGCTTTCATAACGAATCCAACTGTAAAATCCGGGTTAAAGTAAAAAGGTAAAATTAAAAAGTAAAAAAGGAATACACTTACAATGTATTCCTTTTTGTTGTACTGCACATTATAAATATTAAAAATGTGCGAAATAGTATATCATTAAGTAAAAAAAACATCCAACCCTTACCACTGCTTAATAAGAAATAATTACCTTAGTATATAACAGCCAGATTGTATTTGTATTCTCCTGACTCCTACCTCCTACCTCATATCTCCCTTAAGCATACTTTAACCCTAAGGTAAGTATAAATCTAAAAAAAAGCTACAAACCTCATAAGCCGGATTCTGTTTCATACAAAAGAAACTTTTGTACTAACTATCATTTATCTGGCCTGAACATTACTGTTCAGATCTTGCTGCCTACCCTGTACCGTTGGACGAGCAGCCCTCAATTGGTACTATACATGGCATTACAGCACTTAAGGTTTACCCATAATACAACTTACATTGTACTACCGTGAGCTCTTACCTCACATTTTCACCCTTATTGTATTTTGCAATACAACGGTCATTTTCTGTGGCACTTGCTGTGTTTGAATTAACAAACCCCGGCTATTAACCGGTAAGTTGCTCTATGCTGTCCGGACTTTCCTCACCCAAATAAATGGGAGCGATAGTTCGGGTCTGTAGCTAAAAAAATTGGAGACTCTTGGAGGTAAATTATGGCTTTGTTTTACCGGCATGTAGCTTTTCAACTAATTGCTCTATCCTTTTAACTCTGGTATCATGCTTTTTAGCATCTGTTATCCAGTTTAAAAAGTCTACCTGATTTGATTCAGTTAGCGCATTAAAAAGTTCCTTCGTTTTTGTCTGCGTATTAAAAAGCTTTTCCAGTTCTAATGGAAATTGAACTGTACTATTATCAAAAGAAGTTTCTCTCTTAACCGTTTTTCTTTTCTTTACCTTTTTAGTATAGTCAGATCTAACTTCTTTTACAATTGGCCCAAGGGTTTCTTCAACAGTTTTGTAATTTTCATCTCTTACTACATCCTTCATTTTAAGAAACTTCATAGCATTCCAAACATGATCTACTGGTATTAAAGTGGATCCTTCATACTCCAGATCAGTCATAAAATGCCAGCTATTTTCTCTCATTAAATCCGAAGAGATTTTGCTTGTTTGTTTTGGGAAAGCTATCCAAAGCTTACTATTTTCATGTAAAGCCTGAAAAACATCTTTTAATATATTCTTCAGCTGTTGTTGATTAACAGCAAAAATTAGAACAAAGTCAACTTTTTTAGACTTTAATAAAGGAGTAACACTCTTAGCATAAGACAATTTTGCAAACTGCTTTTCTACAGAAGAAGGAAGCCCTTGTATTAAGAGATTCTTTTCATCTTTTAATTCTAAATGCTCTAACAGATTTAACGATACCATACTAAAAAGAATTATAGATGTTTCAAAGATTTGCAAAAGTATAGAACATTTTCCAAAGATTACAAAATCAATCTAGTGGGGGCTTTAAAAATTCACAAATCAACCTTTTACTTTTAAGCTTAGTTGAAGATTAATATTTATGAATTTAGTTAAAAAACACAAGCAATAATCTAAAAAATAGCAATTAAGAGGGCGCAAGATAGTCTAAAATTAGCACTTATCCAAAGCCTGAAGTATATCAGCCAATACATCATCGGCAAATTCAAGCCCTACAGAAATACGAATTAACCCTGGTGTAATACCAACTTCGAGTCTTTCTTCCTCCTTTAATTTAGAGTGCGTAGTACTGGATGGATGAGAAGCAATACTTCTGGTATCCCCTAAATTGGGTGTAAGTGATAGTAACTCAAGCGCATCCAAAAACTTAATACCACTCTCCTTTCCACCTGTCAATTCAAAACATAGTATTCCTCCTCCTTTTGACATTTGTTTTAAAGCTGTTTTATGCTGAGGATGAGATGGAAGAAAAGGATATCTTACCCATTTTATTTTAGCATGTCCTTCCAGTTTCTGTGCAATGTAATGAGCATTTTCAGAGTGTTTCTCTATTCTGATGGCAAGTGTTTCAAGACTTTTACTTAATACCCAAGCATTAAACGGACTTAAAGATGGACCCGTGTTTCTACAAAATAGATAAATCTCTCTGATCAGATCGGCTCTACCAACAACTACTCCACCTAATACACGTCCTTGTCCATCCATCCATTTTGTAGCACTATGACTTACTAAATGCGCCCCAAAAGAAATAGGATTCTGCAAAATAGGAGTAGCAAAGCAATTGTCAACATTAAAGATGAGGTTATGTTTCTTTGCAAAATCCCCTACCCATTCAAGGTCTAATATTTCAAGCTGAGGATTGGTAGGAGTCTCTACAAATATCATTTTAGTATTGGGCTTTACCTCCGCCTCCCAGGATGCTGTATCATTGGATGCAACTAACGTACATTCAATACCATATTTAGGTAAGAACTTTGTAGCAAGAGCATGTGTACTTCCAAACACAGAACTACAAAAAATTATATGATCACCCGCTTTAACCAAAGCAAATATTGAATTAAACACTGCAGCCATACCACTGGCGGTAGCTACCCCAGCTTCGGCACCTTCTAAAGCGCACACTTTATCTACAAATTCATTTACTGTTGGGTTACTATAACGACTATATATATTATCATCCGATTCTTCGGCAAAGGCTGCACGCATATCTTCTGCTGTATCAAATGTAAAACTACTGGTGAGGAACAAAGGAGTACTATGTTCCATTTGAACAGTCTTTGAACTCTGGATTCTTACCGCTAATGTTTGAGGATGTAATTTTCTTGGTTGTTGCATAATGTAATTTTATATATTATAGTTCATTAACTGATACTGAAGTTTCTATTGTTGCACCTGCAAGCCTTAGTGTTTCTGCCACAGAACAATATTTATTAATTGATAAATCTACAGCTTTCAAAGCTTTGTCTTCTTCTACTTCGCCATAAAATTTAAAATGGATTTTAATCTCTTTCCATAAAGATGGTTCTTTATCTTTCTCTCTTTCGCCATTTACCACTATTTTAAAATCAGTAAGTGTCTGGCGTTGTTTTTTTAGTATTAATATTACATCAATTCCACTACATCCTGCCAATGCTGAAAGCAATAATTGCATAGGTCTGGCTCCAAAGTTATTTCCCCCAATTTCTGGACTCGAATCTTGCTTTATTTCATTACCATACTCATCAGTAGTAACAAATCCATAATCACCCGAAACACGTTCTAAATATATTGAAGGCATATTATTTTTCGGACAAAAGTATATCAAACTAATGGAATATTAGATGAGCAAAAGTTTCATTATATATTCACCAGATTAAGGATTTTAACATGTGTTAAATTAATTCAAAATATAGAGGGATGAATAGCTGGCATTTTTAATAATAATCATCAATGGGAACGATTGCAATAAATATATACAGCGTTTGCAGCTAAAATAAACTCTTTTAAAGATGTTAATTAATAAAGAAAAGCAATTTAATTTTTGTTTAAGTAATATATCGTATCCATTCTATTATTACTTTTGAAACATATTATTATATACTTTCCAAAGATTGTTAGTTAATAATTTGTATTTGTTTTGAAATTTTATTTAACAGATTTATTTAAGAATATAGGTATGAAAAAAAGTACTGGAAGCCTCTTACTTTGTTTATTTACATTGATTTCAATAAGCAGCTCGGCTCAACAACGACCTTACTACACACAATATATCCTCAACAATTACATTATAAATCCGGCAGTTGCAGGTATAGAAAATTATTGGGACTTAAAAGTTAGTCACAGAATGCAATGGGTAGGTCTTACCGATGCTCCAGTAACAACATATTTCAGTATACATGGGCCACTTAAAAGAAGTGCCTATGATAGAGAGTCTGCAACAAGTTTTCATGCAGGTGGTGCAAACCCAAGAGGAAATGCATACTGGCAGGATTACCAAAAACCTGAAAATCATACTGGTGTTGGTTTCGCAGTTATAAATGACCATACTGGTCCACTGAATACTATTAACGCATATGGTTCTATAGCATACCATTTAGGAATTAGTCCCAAGACTAACCTATCTCTTGGTTTATCTGCTGGATTTTCTCAGGTATCTTTAGATGCTAGCAAATTAAACTGGACAGGAGGCAATATAAATGACCCAACAAATTGGGATCCTGCTGTTCAAGGAAGTGGCGTTTTAAATACAATCAAACCTGATATAAGTGCTGGTTTATGGTTATATTCTAAAGATTACTTTGTAGGACTTGCAGCACAACAAATTGTACCTGTTAAAGTAATTTATACAACAAAAACTAACACAGTAACTACTACTGGCCAATTAGTTCCTCATATGTTCTTATCAGCTGGTTATAGATTTTCTGCAGGCGAAGATTTTACCATCTTGCCTTCTACACAGATAAGATATATCAATCCACTTCCTGTTGGCGTAGACTTAAACGTTAAAGTTCAATATCAGGATATATTCTGGGCAGGTGCTACTTACAGAGTTCAGGATGGTTTTGCAGGAATGCTTGGTCTAAACATTAATGGTATTATGACTATTGGATATTCTTACGACTATACCACTTCTGAATTAAATCTGGTAAGTCATGGTTCTCATGAAATTGTACTTGGATTTTTAATCAATAATAAATATGGCGATTGGTGTCCTAGAAACCTTTGGTAATACGATAACACCCGTACTATTATATTTGCAGCTATGAAGAATTTCATAGCTGCTTTTTTTTTAACACTGGTCTTTATAAATAGCTATTCACAAGAGACTTTACCCAACTTCAATGTTAGAATACTATCAAACGAACATATTAGTATTAGTTGGAAAAACCCTTTTACAAGTTGTAATCAAATAGCCGTTCAACGCTCTTATGATAGTTTAAAATTCTTCAAAACTATCTTTTCTCCCCAATCACCGGAATTACCTCAAAATGGATTTGTAGATAATACCCCAGCTCCAGGAATAAAGGTTTATTACAGAATATTTTATGTATTAAGTGGTGGTAGTTATTATTTCACTAAATCTAAACAACCAAGTGTTTCTGACAAAG
>CAIVPM010000387.1 GCA_903907815.1 uncultured Chitinophagaceae bacterium
AATAAATTACACTGGTTCTTAAGAGATAATCATTATGTATTAATAAACTGCGCTTATTCTTATATAAATAATGATTATGTTCTAATGAATCAATTTTGAAATGGTGAAAAGATAAAAAAATAGATAACAAATACGTTCCGGTAAATAGGAGTATAGTAAAAATAACTACTAAATACAGGCGGTAAACAGGAACAAAAACCTTGGAAAAATATAGTTAGCTTTTAAGCAGGTTGCTAAAAGGATTGATTTGCTAAAGGAAGGCTTTTTGCAGAAGAGCATGAAGTTTTTTGCTGATGTTGCCGATTAGGCGTTGCAGGTTATCGAGGAATATTCTGTGCTAAAAAAGGTAAAACATTTATGGCGTTCATACTTTCGTTATTAAGTGTCAACAGTAGACCATTAAATTCCGTATCACCTAATCTGTTATTTTAAAAACTTCTTGAAAATATCACTATTTCCACCTATAAAAATTTATAAGCAATGGCAGTATAGGTTGTAGGAATAAAAATATTAAATAAATAGTTTTGGGAAAAGATTGAATTAGGTGATAATAGTGGTTAAATGCAGATTTTATGGGCTTTTTTAAGGAGGGATATAGTTGACTTAGATACTTTTATTATTAGAATAATCATTTTTTTTATCAGCAATTAGTAATAATATCTCTTTAATTAATGAAATCAATTTTTAATCTAAAAACAAATACATTATTATGTAAAATCATTTACATATTTTTGATATGAAATTTTTTAGCGTTTAGCTATTTTTTGGGTAAGAAAAACTCGTAATCTTTCATACACTCCAAAAAGGATAGTTCTAAATGCTCACGTCATGGCGTGGGCTTTAGTTTTATTTGGAGTGTGGGCTTACGAGTGCCTTCTTACCAATATATTGCTGAGTGTCCCACGCTATTTTAATTTAATAAACCGCCCAAGGGGACTAAGGCAAACAAATCATTTAAAATGAAAAATGTTTTATCAGTTCTCGCCTTATCAATTATTTTGTTTGGATGTAGTAAAGACACTCCAACACCTGCTGCGCCATCTCCTATTGCAGACTTTAGTTATACCGGTGCCAATATTACTGTACCCGCTGTAGTTCAGTTTACTAATAACTCAACCAATGCAATTAGTTATTCTTGGGATTTTGGTGATGGTGGTACTTCGACTACAACTAACCCTTCGCACAATTATACTGCAGGTGGAGTATTTAGTGTAAAACTAATAGCAACTGGGTCTGGTGGTTCTAATACCATAACTAAATCAGTAACTTTGATTTCAGCTGCGGCTCCCACTGCCAGTTTTACATGGACTAAATCTAGTACAACAGCTCCTTCAACAGTTACATTTACAAGTACGGTTACAAATGCCACAAGTTATTTATGGAATTTTGGGGATGGCTCGACCGACAATTCAGCAAACCCTGTACATACCTATACTACAGGTAATACTTATACTGTTTCATTAACTGTAACAGGTGCAGGTGGTTCAACAACATATTCCAAAGGAGTTACTATTTTAGTTCCGACAACATTACAAATCACCGTTAGTAATGGTTCATCATTGGCATCAGGCGTATCAGTAAAACTATTTAGTTCAAGTAATGACATGTGGACATATTTTAATAGCGGTACAGATAATTCAGTAGTTACAGGAGTAACAAATTCTAATGGAGTTGCTGCTTTTTCGAATTTTAGTGCAGGTACGAAATATTTTTGGCTTGCTACGAATGGTTGTAGGAGTAGTTATTATAATAGTTTAGATTCAATTGTCATTATTGCTAATAATACAAATACCGGAACAGCTTCTTTAGATCAAATTGAAACACTTTCTATTAAAAATACTAATATCTCATGGCCAGCACAAATTACAATTAATGGTATTTATTTTGAAAGCTTACCTGCTGGTCAAACTCTTTCAATAAAATTCCCTCTTGGAACTTATAATATATCTAGTTATGACCCTAATAATGGAAAAACACAAACCGCTACTGTTAATCTTACAACTTGTGGTGGCACTTATAATGTAACAACAAATCCATAAAACATTTACCTACATAATTTAAAAATATGAAAAAGATAATAATAGCATTATTATGCTTCATTAATATAGGATTAAAAGCTCAAAAAACAGATAGTTTAATTGCTAAATCATCTGAAAGTTTACCAGACATTAGTATTGTAGAAAAATTTCCTCTTTTATTTTCTATGATTAAACAAATGCAAACAGATGAGCCTAAGCTTAAAAAAGTTTACTATGGTAGATTTAATAGTAATGGGGCAATAAAAGTCTCTAATTACATTAAAGGTGTCATTATTTTTGATATAGATTATTTGGAGAGAAATGAAAGTAATTTCGACAATCTCTCTACTTGGTATTTTTTATGTAGTCTTGGTGTACTAGATTATGGTTCTGGCAAAAAAAATATAGAGCCATTTGAGGTTAACAAATCTAAATATTATTATGCTTTAGATAAAGCTTCTAAACTAGCTGAAATAAAAAACTGTGGCTTACTTAAAGTTGGCATTAATAATATTAAAGCAGCTTCAATTTCAAGTAAGGA
>CAIVPM010000388.1 GCA_903907815.1 uncultured Chitinophagaceae bacterium
ACAAATTCAATTGATATTAATAATAGCCATGGATTATTGGTTGTAAGAGAAAGAATTTATGCTATGAACGGGAAAATAGCTTTAACCTCAAGTATTAAAGAAGGTACATCTATAAAAATAGACATCCCTTTAAAGTAAATTTCTCTATTATATATAATGCAATTAGTGCTTGTAATTAAAATACTAATTTAGCTTAAAACGCAACAGAATCAAGCATTACAGAAAATATTCTCTCGAAATGTTGGAAACATTAAATAAGCAAAAAAGGCTTCGTAAGATAAACTTACGAAGCCTTTTAGTTTGCGGACCGGACGGGACTCGAACCCGCGACCTCTGCCGTGACAGGGCAGCATTCTAACCAACTGAACTACCGATCCTTACCGTTGATTGGGGTGCAAATATAAGGGTATTTATTTTTTATAAACAAATCT
The DNA here is from genome assembly GCA_903907815.1 of uncultured Chitinophagaceae bacterium. GTDB lineage: Bacteria > Bacteroidota > Bacteroidia > Chitinophagales > Chitinophagaceae > CANFLJ01. The sequence continues at coordinate 432 of CAIVPM010000388.1, forward strand.
TTATTAGAAATATTTTGTGCCTTACTTTTACAGCCTAATAAACAAACAAAAATATTGTAGCTATGCCACAGTATCCAAACAGACAGTTTCTTGATTTCGAACAACCAATTAAAGTATTGTTCGAAGAAATAGAAAAGCTAAAACAAACTGCAGAGAAAAGTAAGATAGACTTATCTGATAGTATCGTTAAGCTGGAGAATGCAATTATTGAAAAGAGAAGAGAAATAACTATTAGCCTAACACCTTGGCAAAGAGTTCAATTAAGTCGTCACCCTGACAGACCTTATACATTGAAGTATATTAATAACATGTGTACCAATTTTGTGGAACTACATGGTGATAGAAATATAAAAGATGATAAGGCTATAGTTGGTGGATTCGCTCAATTGGGTGGAGAGACTGTAATGATTATTGGTCAACAGAAAGGTGCCAATACAAAGCTTAGACAAATAAGGAATTTTGGGATGGCAAATCCTGAAGGTTATCGTAAAGCACTTCGCTTAATGAAACTTGCTGAAAAATTCAATAAACCTATTGTTACTTTAGTAGATACTCCAGGTGCATACCCTGGTTTAGAAGCTGAAGAAAGAGGACAAGGGGAAGCAATTGCCAGAAACATCTATGAAATGATCAGGCTAAAGGTTCCAGTTATTGTAGTTATCATAGGAGAAGGTGCTAGTGGCGGTGCACTGGGTATTGGTGTTGGAGATAAAGTATTGATGATGGAAAATACCTGGTATACTGTTATTTCTCCTGAAAGCTGTAGCTCTATTTTATGGAGAAGCTGGGATAAAAAAGAAGAAGCCGCTAAACAGCTTAAATTAACTGCCGATGATATGAAAGGATTTGGACTTGTCGACGAGATCGTTCCTGAACCTCTTGGTGGTGCTCATTGGGATTATGATGAGGCTGCAAATATTCTAAAAGATTATATTATTAATTCTATAGCTGAATTCAAATCATCAGATCATCAGACTAGAATTAATAACCGTATCGAGAAGTTTGGTAAAATGGGCTTCTGGGAAGAAATGCTAACAGAAGAAACCGAAACAAAATAATTATCCTCAGTTTAAGAATGAATTATCTTCAACAATTTTCTGGAACAGGTGTAGCATTAGTTACACCGTTCGATACTAATAATCAGGTAGATTATACCGCTTTAGAAACTATCATCAACTTTGTAATTGAAGGCGGCGTTAATTATATTGTTACCCTTGGAACTACAGGAGAATCTGCTACCTTATCCAAATCTGAAAAGACTGCTATAATCAACTTTACATATGAAAAAGTTGCTAATAGAGTTCCAGTAGTAGTTGGTATTGGTGGCAATAATACTAATGAAATTATCGAGGATTTAAAGAATTATCCCTTAGATAAAGCTGCTGCTGTTTTAAGCGTTTCTCCTTATTATAATAAGCCTTCTCAGGAAGGAATATTTCAGCATTACAAAGCAATAGCTGCTGTATCTCCAAAACCAGTTATATTGTACAACGTACCTGGCAGAACCAATAAAAATATTACTGCAGAAACTACACTTCGTTTAGCTGCATTAGAGAATATTATAGGTATCAAAGAAGCCAGCGGAGATTTTGAACAGTGTATGGAAATAATCAAAAACAAACCTGCAGATTTCTTTGTAGTAAGTGGCGATGATGGTCTTAGTCTTGCGCAGGTTGCTATAGGTATGACTGGTGTTATAAGTGTTGCTGCAAATGCATTTCCTAAAGAGTTCTCTACAATGATTAATCTATGTTTGCAAGGCAACTTTGCTGAAGCAAGAACAATACACTTTTCATTACTGAAAGCTTACCACTTAATGTTTGCTGAAAACAACCCTGCTGGAGTAAAGGCATTTATGCATCAAAAAGGCCTATTAGCAAATGAACTAAGATTACCATTAACTTCATTGAGTAATGGGCTTAACGAGGCTGTAAAGGCTTTTAAATTCTAGTAATACAATCATATCATAATAATAAACAAAAGAGAAGCCTATTGAGCTTCTCTTTTTTGTTTTGATATATTTTATAAAATCTCAATATACGCATAAAAAAAGAGCGCTACATTTAATTGTAGCGCTCTTAAAATATTTAACTAAGGTTAAAACTATTCTGCAGTTGGTTCAGTAGCTTCTTCAATTGAAGCTTCTGTAGCAGGAGCATCAGTTGCATCAGCAACTTTCTTAGTTCTACCTCTTCTTGTTTTCTTAGCAGTAGTATCAGCAGCAACTGCAATTGAATTACCGTAGATTTCATTGAAATCAACTAATTCAATCATAGCCATTTCTGCATTATCCCCTACTCTTATTCCAAGTTTAATTACTCTTGTATAACCTCCTGGTCTGTTTGCAACTTTAGGTGCAACAACAGTAAAAAGTTCTTTTACAGCAGATTTGTCGTTCAAATAACTGAATACAATCCTGTGTTGATGACTTATCTGTTCTTTAGTAACCCCTTTCTTAGTTTTAGTAATAAGTGGTTCAATGTGCTTACGTAATGCTTTAGCTTTAGCCAAAGTAGTTACAATACGCTTGTGCGTAATAAGCTGTGATGATAAGTTCATCAAAAGGGCTTCTCTGTGTGCCTTCTTTCTTCCTAAATTGTTTACTTTATCTCCGTGACGCATAAAATTGATTTTTATGTTTCATTTACACCGTGTCAGGAATGTAAATGGTTGCTGAATAAATTCAGCGGTTATTTAATAATATACTCTTTTGTTGCTTAGAATTAAGCATCCAGATTATCCAGACCTAATTTTCTAAGATCCATACCAAAGCTCAATCCTCTTTCGTGTAAAACCTGTTCAATTTCACTTAAAGATTTTTGACCAAAGTTTCTGAACTTCATCAAATCTTCTTGTTCGTACTGAACTAATTCACTTAAAGAATTAATTTTAGCAGCTTTCAAGCAATTGAATGCACGTACAGAAAGATCTAAATCTTCTAAAGGTGTTTTCAATACTTTACGTAATTGAAGAATTTGCTCATCCACTACATCTTCTTTCTTATCTTCTTTG
>CAIVPM010000389.1 GCA_903907815.1 uncultured Chitinophagaceae bacterium
ACAAATACAGAGAACGCAGAGAACAGCGGCTGTTTAATACATCACTCATTAAATAAAAACTGTTTCAGTTATATAGAAGATGTAGATTATTGATACACTTGCGTAAGGTCAGTTAATAAGATAATCCGCTAATTAAATAATCCGCCAATTCACACAGCAAAAAATGATATAATTTTCCCAATTATTTTAACTTCATAATGTGTGTATTTTACACCTTGCTTTTTTATGACAATTATCATCTGCGGATAACTACAATGATCATGATTTTAAAACGATTGGTTTCTACATTTTTAAAATAAAATAATGTGAATTGTTTGCATTTTGTGCTTATTTAGTTAAAAAATACTATACAAAAAAACTTTTTATGACCTTTTTTAAAAAAAGTATCGAATTTATTTGGTGGGTATTGCAGAATTGCTATTTTGCAATCTCAAATATTTGTTAATACCATAAAAATCATGTTAATTTATCATGAATTTTAGGATGATTTTTATTTGAAAAACTAACTAACTAAATAATTGTAGAACAGGAAAGTGGAGGCTTCTACAGTTATGCTGAGAAAAAGGAAGATAGGACTTACAGGAAGAATATTCTTCGGGTAAATTTTTATCTTTTTTACTTCTTACAAACCATTGAAATACTAATGTGACAATTTGAAAATGTGATAATTTGAAAATTGAATACAGAAGAATAAAAATTTGGAAACAAATAATTCGCTAATTCATTAATACGATAATTAGCTAATTAAATTTGGATAATTGAAATTGGAATAATTCGCTAATTCGTAAATACGCTAATTAGCTAATAGAAATAAAAAACACAAGGTTATGAATAAAATGTACACAGCAGTTAACAGAAAGTATGTAGTTGCTTTCTTATTGTCATTAGTGCTAAGCTTGGCTGGTTTGCAGCAGGTAAAGGCGCAGGTTGCTACAAATAGTGGTTCGGGTCTTGCGGCTACTTATCCCTCGCTTGCAAGTGCAATTGCCGCTTTAAATCTAGCAACTATTACTGGGCCAGTTACCATTACTTTAACGGGTAATGAAACTGCACCTAATAATACAGGGTATTATATTACTGCTACAGGTACAGCTGCCAATACCATTACTATACAGGGTAGTAGTAGTACTATTACAGCTGGTACTAATACGGCTAATGGATCTATGGATGCTGTGTTTAAAATAATTGGAGGGGATTATATTACCATACAGAATTTTACCATTCAGGAAAATTCAGCTAATACCGTTACTGCTACCGGTGCAACAAACACCATGACAGAAGCTGGTATCTTGTTGATACATGCTTCTGCAACTGATGGAGCACAAAACAATACTATTCAGAATAATATTATTACTTTATCCTCTGTATATGCAAATGCTGTAGGTATATTATCTACCTCTTCCTCTACTACTTCGAATGCAAGCCCTGGTGCAAATACTTCTACTGATGCGACCAGTACAGCGGGTACCAATTCTAATAATAAAATTTATGGTAATACCATTTCAAGTGTTGCCTATGGTGTTATGTTTATCTGTCCTCCAGTAACTGCCACAGTTTTTGAAACAGGAAATGATATTGGTGGTTCATCACTTACTACTGCCAATACTATAACTTATGGTAATAACACTGCAGGTACTGGACCATGGAATCGTTCTTCTGCGGCAAGTTCTGGTATTCAAATGAGAAACGGAGCTGGCAATAGTATTAGATACAATACTATTACTACTATTTCCAATCTTACAGTTGCTTCTTTAGGTATTAATATTTCCAGTGGTACTGCTCCTACTGGTGTAACATATACTTCTACAATAAGTAATAACAGTGTTACTATGACCAATACAGGAACAACTGCTATTACCGCTATTGATTTTGGAGCAGGAATTGCCACTGGTACAATTGCAGCTAGTAATAATACTATCATCATCAATCAAAATGCTACTGCTGCAACAGCTGCTGCTATAATAGGTATTAAAGCAAACTATACCAGTGCAGGTGGAACATTTAATACTAACAATATTACGGTAAACCAGGCGTTTAGCCCATCTTCTTCTGTATCTAATACAAGTGCAGTTACTTTACTTACACTTCCGGGTGCGGTTGTAAATGGTACTTCTACTGTAAATTGTTTAACAAATACTTTATTAATTAATAGAACAGTAACTGCTGCTACTGGTATTACTGGAACTTTTACTACTGGAGTTGTAACTGGAATTCAAGCTACAACAATTGATTCAGTTTTGAATATAGGTTCTGTTGGTAATGGTAATACTATTACTATAAAAGAAGCTGCCGTTTCAGGTGCAGGTACTGCCACTTATTCTAGTGCCATTACTTTTATAGATATGGCTACTACCACCCATCGATATGCGAATGTGGTAGGTAATACTATCAATACAACTGGCTCTACTATACGTTCTACTGGTCAGATGACAGGTGTTTATTGTAATGGTACTGTTACTAATCTGTATAATATTAAAAGCAATATTGCTAACATTGATCGTTTAGCAGCTTCCGGGGCAGTATATTTTACTTACAATACTGGTACTCCTAGTAACGTAGCAGATACTGTATCGAGCAATAATTTAACCTTTACAAATATTTCTGGTACTTCTACTGTTACTGCCATTTCTCAATTGGGAGGCCCTTCTACTTCGGGTATTAAAAGTATTTTTAATAATACAATTTCTATTTCTGGTACAAATACAGGTATTACAAAAGGTATTTCCTGGGGCTATTCTTCTGGAGGTAAGGTTGTTGGAAATAGTGTAACCATTAGTAATGCTGCTACTACGTTAATAGCAATTGATGGTTCTGGTTCTAGTTCTGGTGCAGGTGCTTTCACTACCTCTGCAGTAAATGGGGTTGCGTATAGCCTTCTTGGAGGTATTAGCAGAAATACAATTTCGCTTACCTCTACTACTACTTCACCTACTTCTATGATTGGGGTAAATGCAAGTGTTAATGGTCCATTTAATATATTTAATAACACCTTTACTACCTTAAATTTTTCGGGTATCATTACTGGTAGCCCAATTGTATCGGGTATTTCTGTTGCTGCAGGTACAGCAGATAGTGTATATAATAATACAATTACCAATATTACAGTTGGAGCAGCTACCAGTACTGCAAATCCTACCGTTGATGGTATACTGATTGGTGCAGTAACTTCTTCATATGTATTTAAGAATAAAATTTATGGTATAGTGTCAAACTGTACCGGTGCTACTGGTATGGTAGATGGTATAAGAATATCAGGTGGAACTACCAATAATATATTTAATAACTTAATTGGTGGTTTAACTGCTGCTGCTTCTACTAATCCAGATGCAATACGTGGTATGAACTTTACTACCACTACAGCTACTTCTACCAATAATGTTTACTATAATACTATTAATATTAGTGGATCGGGTGGTACCAATTTTGGTTCTACCGGTTTGTTCCATACTACCAGTACTACAGCTACTACAGCTGTACTTAATTTAAGAAATAATATTATAGTTAATAATTCTACTGCTAATGGAACCGGTAAAGCGGTAGGTTTCCGTAGAAGTTCGGGTATAGCTAGTACTTTGGCTAACTATGCCAGTACATCGAATAATAATAATATTTATGGTACCGATTATGTATATTCTGATGGTACCAGTACGGCTGCCACTTATGCTGCTTATAAAGGGGGCGTATTTACTGCGGGAACCATTTCTCCTAGAGACCAGGCTTCTGCATCAGAAAACGTTACTTTTCAAAGTACAACAGGTTCCAGTGCTAATTTCTTAAAATACGATGTTACAGTTGCAACCCAAGCTGAAAGTGGGGCTGCTAATATTGCTACTTATACGGATGATAATTTTGGAACTATCCGTCAGGGTAATGCTGGCTATGCTGGTACTGGTGGTGCGCCCGATATGGGAGCCTGGGAGTTGGAAGGTACAGGGCTTGATTTAATATCGCCAACTATCAGCTACACTGCCTTAGGTAGTGCTGTAGTAGGTGCAAGCCAAACATTAACGGCTACTATTACCGATGCATCTGGAGTGCCTACAACAGGTACAGGATTGCCAGTTCTTTATTACAGAATAAATGGTATAGGTTCCTGGAATGCCGTAACGGGTTCTTCGATAGGGTCTAATCAATACACCTTTGTTGTAGGTTCTTCTCCTGCAACTTCTACGGTTGGAGATATTGTTACTTATTATATAGTAGCTCAGGACAATGCGTCTACACCAAATGTAGGTGCTTACCCTTCTGCTGGTGCAGCGAGTTTGGTTGCAAATCCTCCTATTGCTGGTACACCTCCTACTACGCCTAGTAGTTTTACCGCTACTGCTGCAATAAATGGCGATTTACACGTTTGTGCTGGTTGTACCTATACTTCACTTACCAATACTGGTGCAGCAGGTGCTTTTGCTGCTATTAATGGTGCAACGGTAAACGGAAACATAAACATATTAATTGATGGTGACCTTAGTGCCGAAACTGGTGCAGTAGCATTAAATGCTTTTGCCAGCCCTTATACGGTTAAAATTTACCCTACAGGTGCTGTAAGAACCATTAGTGGTGCTGTTGCTGCAGGTACTTTAATAAAATTGAATGGTGCAAGCAGAGTAACTATCGATGGTTCAATAGGTGGAACTGGTACAGATAAGAGTTTGAATATTACGAATACAAGTACTACTGGTACTGCTGTAATTTGGATTGGAAGCTCAGCGATTGCAGGTGCAACAAATAATACTATTAAAAACAGTACTGTTTATGGTAACTCTACTACCCCAACTGTTGCAGATATTATCGTAGGAAGTGGTACAACTGCTGGAAATGCTGCAGAAGTTCCTAATGATAATTTAACAATACAAAATAACACACTAAATACTGCTCAAAATGCAATTTACTTTAGTGGTAATACTACAACTTACGATAATGGTTTAAGTATCAATGGAAATACTATAGGTTCTACAGTAACTGCTAGTAAGTTGAGCTTTAGAGGTATTTATATAAATGCAGTTCAAAGCTTTAATATTTTCAACAATTCTATTCAAGGGGTTGTTACTTCTACTACAAGTACTGCTGCTCCTGCTGGTATACAGGTAGGGGCAAATATTAATGGTGGTAATATTTATAAAAATACCATCAGCGATATTAAGCAAAATTATACTACTTATATTTCTTATAATGGCTATGGTTTGTATTTAGGTTCTACTAATGCAACTTCTAATTTAAATATCTATAACAATGCTATTTACGATGTCAATTCATCATATTATGCTGCTGATATTTATATTAATTCTGGTGGCGGTTATAATATTGATTACAACTCTTTAAGTATGACCGCAACTGGTGCGTATGTATATTATGTTCAAAATATATACATTGCATCTGGTGTTACTAATATTAATTTACGTAACAACGTAATTGTAAATAGTTCTACCATTACTTATTATAACTATGGAACTGTTTACTGTCTGGCTGCTAAAACAATATTCAATAATATTGATTATAACGATTATTTTGTAAACAGTACAGGTAACTATAACTACTTAGCATATTTAGGTGGTTCTGATCTTACTTTGGCTGCTTTACAAGCTTCTTTCGGTGGTAATACCCATTCTATCAACGTTAATCCATCTTTTATTACTGGTACAGTTCTATTAAATGCTGGTTCTCCTTTATTAGCAGCAGGTACAACATTAAGTGGTATAACTACTGATAGACTTGGTACAACTAGAAGTGTTACAACGCCTACCATCGGTGCTTATGAAACCAGCTACAATGCTGCTACTGCTGCTTTAACTCTTACCACTCCAGTAAATTGTGCAAGTTCGGTGTCTCATAGTGTATCTATTACCGGTACTGCAGGAACTGCTTCTGTAGTTTCTGGGTCTTTATCCTATACGGTAAACGGTGGTTCTGCATATGTGGTTACCCTTTCTGGTTCTAATCCATTTACTGGTACAATACCTTCTGTATCACCTTCTAATGCTTTAGTTGCATATTCTTATTCAGTAACTGACGCAAATGGTATCAGTTCTGTTACTTATACGGGTTCTTATCAGGATAATCCAGCCAATGGTACAAGTGTTACAGCTACTGCTTCTGTAAATCCAGTTTGTTCTGGTACCCCAAGTGTTTTAACTGCAAACGTAATATCTTCTTTATTGGCTACTACTTATACTGCTCCACCTGCTGTTACAAGTCCAACTACAGATGAAGATTTAGGTAATGTAACAATTAAAACCAGTGATAATGTAACTACTATACTTAATAATACCAGTACAAGAAATTCATTAGTAGGTACAATAGGTACAGCTGCTGGTACGGCAGGAAGCTATTCAGACTTTACTGCTTTTGGTCCTTATATTTTAACTTCAGGATCTACTTATAATTTCTCACTATCGTCTTTACAAAATACTTCCCCATATAGTAATATGATGGCCATTTATATTGATTATAATAGAAATGGGGTATTTACAGACCCAGGTGAAACTGTATATGTAGCATCTACTACAGTTTCTGGTGCTCATACTGAAACTGGTAGCTTTACAATTCCTGCTACTGCCTTCAATGGTTATACTAAAATGAGGGTACTTTGTGATGAGGGTACCATTTCTGGTCCTACAATGACTCCAGGTTATGGTGAATATGAAGAATATTTATTATATATTAATAGTTCGAATAATGGTGGTGGACCAACGGTAACACCTACTTCCATTTCATGGACACATACTGCACTAACAGGTACACCTATTACCGTTTCCCCTGTTACTACTACTACCTATCAGGCTACCGCTTCGCTGAGTGGTTGTAATGTAGCTTCTAATACGATTAATTTAGCTACAACTGCTTTACCAGCTGCTCCTGCAGATGCTGGTACCAAGTCGCCTCAGTGTGGTACTTATGCTACTTTCTCTGCAACAGATGGTGGTAATACGGGTACTATAACCTACAATTTCTATAAAAAAGTAGGTGCTAGTTACTTAAAACTAACTGCAACGCCACAGTCTTCTGGTGATTACAACTGGACTACTACCGATGGATTAGTAAATAATGGGACTACCCAGAACTACTTATATGCTACTATTGTAATTGGTAATTGCGAATCTCCTATGACGCAGATACCTGATCCTAGTGCTGGTGGAGTAATTGTAAGTGCACCGCCTGCTTTATCTATCAATGCTACCAGTTTAAGTACTTGTCCTAACAGAGAAGAACACTTAACGGCTACTGGAATAGGAAGTTTTGATTCTTATACCTGGTCTAGTCCTAGCAGTGATCTTGCTGCTACTTCTGGTGGTACTCTAGGTACTGCTCAATCAGTAACAGATGTTTACTATAAACGTGCTACTGCTACTGCTTCTGAAGTTATTACTTTAACTGCTTCAAACAGTAATACCAGTTGTTCTGTAACGGCAAATACTACTATGGTGGTAAATGCAGCACCAAATATTGCAACAGCTACAGCTACTGCAACTGCTTGTAGTGGAACTTCCATTTCATTGAATGGTCAGACCAATATAATTGCTGCAGGGAATTCTACCATAGGAACAGGGGTAACCACTACCAGTTCTAGTAGTTATGCAGGTACTGCCTTTGGTAACTACTGGTATCAGGCGTGGAGACAGTTTGTATTTACAGCTGCTGAATTGTCTGCTGCTGGTTTATCTGCTGGTAATATTACTTCATTAACCTTTAATGTATCTTCTTTACCTTCTCCTACAACAGTAAATAACTATGCAATAAGAATTGGCACTACTGCTTCTACCACATTGTCTACTTTTACTACTACCGGCTTATCATTAGTGTATGGTCCTGCTAATATTACACCTACTACAGGTAATAATACAATTACATTAGCAACTCCTTATAACTGGGATGGTACTTCCAATATATTAGTAGATTTAAGAGAAGATGGACAATCTGGTTCTGCAAACTCTGTAAATACTTATACTGCTACTATAGGCAATAAATTAGTATACGCATATTCTACATCATCAAATACTGGTTATTATACCAGTAGCCCTTCTGCAACAGCTTCTACTAACAGACCTAATATCGTTTTTGCTGGTCAGGTTTCTACAAAAGGCCCTGGTACATTAACATGGTCTTGGAGCAATGGTGCTTCAACTGTATTAAGTGCAGCAAGTGGTACTGTAAATGCACCAACTAATACGTCGGGTAGTAATACTTCGGTAACCTACACTGTAACTGGTACAAGTGCAAGTGCACCATTCTGTTCAGCAAGTTCTGCTGCACCTACAACTACTGTATTCCCTCAGCCTGCTGCGCCTACTGATAATGGTACAGTTACACCTCAGTGTGGTACACCTGTATTTACAGTTGGAACTGCAGCTTCTGGTCATAAATATAACTGGTATAATGTATCTACAGGCGGAACAGCTTTAGTTACTTCTTCTTCCGCTTCTTATGCTTATTTAGCAAATACTGTTGGTCTGAACCACCTATGGGTTTCGGATAGTTCTGCTACTTGCGAAAGTGCAAGAACACCTATTGATGTTACGGTTACTACTCCTCCGGCTTTAACTGTATCACCTACTACCAAACAAAATGTTTGTCTTGGTTCCGCAGCATTAATTTCTATTACCCCTAATGGTACAGATTATGCAAGTTATGTATTTAAAAATGGAGGCACTTATACCGATTTATATTTAGATGCTGCTGGACATACTGCTTATTCTGGTGCAGGTAATGCTGTTTACTATATACCTTCTGCTTTAGCTACTAATAAGGTAATAACCTTAGATGCTACTAATACGGGTGCTGGAACATGTAATAATGCAGCTACATTTACTTTTGATGTACTTTCTGTGCCAGATGTTTCACATGCAACTGCAACTGCTACTCCTACTGCTCTTTGTAGTGGAGGTACAGTAAATTTAACGGCAACTGCTTTAGCACCAACAAGCTTTTATGTAGGTCAGGCTTCAGATGCTGCTGGTAACTTATCGTCTTTATCAGGATACGGAATGTATTTTGCAACCACTAATGCTGCTACTATCAATAGTGTAGAAATTTATCCTTCTACAGCTGGTACATTAACTATTACCATGAAAGATGGTAGTGGGGTAACAAAAGATACCAGAACATTTACAATAGCTGCTGGAGATATTAGTACTACAGTTACCAAAACACTTACATTCTCTCCTGCATTAGTTGTTCCTGCTGGTTCTACCGGTTGGACATTAAATTACGATATTGCCATAAATAGAGGAGGGGTAGGTACTTATACTTATCCAGCAACAAGTAATGGATTCTCCATTACCGGAAATACAATAGATGGTAATAATCCTGCTTCTGGCTCCAGATATTATTTCTATAACTGGAATGTAACCAGTATTGGTGATATTACCAGTAACTATACTTGGACATGGGCAACTACTGCTGTTCTTGGTACTACTGTAGCTTCTGGTGCTTCTACTACTGCTACAGCTTCAAACAATGGTGCTAGTCCTGTTTCTATAACCTATAAGGCTATAGCTTCTACTGGTACTTGTTCAGCTTCGGTAAATGCTACTGCTATTACTATTAACCCACTGCCAACTGCTCCTACCAATAATGGTACACTTGCTACACAGTGTGGTACCCCTGTATATACTGTAGGAACTGCTGCAAGTGGTCATAAATATAACTGGTATACTGTAGCAACTGGAGGAACTCCTGTAGTTTCATCATCTTCTTCAAGCTATACTTATACTGGATACGCTGTTGGTATGAATCATCTTTGGGTTTCAGATAGTTCTGCTACTTGTGAAAGTGCAAGAACAGCAATTGATGTTACAGTAACTGCTGCTCCATCATTAACAGTTGCTCCTACCACAGCACAAACAGTTTGCTTAAATTCTGCTAATCTGGTTTCAGTAACACCTAATGGTTCAGACTACAGTTCATATGTATTCAATAATGGTGGTACTGGTGTTTATACAGATTTATATACCGATAATCAAGGCCATACTGCTTATACTGGTACAAGCACCAATTCGGTTTATTATATACCATCTACAACTGGTTCACATACAATAACTTTAAGTGCAACCAATTCTGGTGCTGGAGCTTGTAACAATTCAGCTACTTATAGCTTTACTGTTCAAGCATTGCCTGTAATTTCTACTGCTTCTGCTACACCAAGTTCTGTATGTAGCGGAAGTGCAGTTAGTTTGGCTGCTACTTATGGTAATTCTAATAACTTTAATATTGGTCAGGCTACTGATCTTGCGGCTAATTTATCTTCATTAGGAACTTATGGTATGTATTTCTCTTCTACCAAAGCTGCTACTATTAATAGTGTAGATATTTATCCTTCTACTGCAGGTACACTTACTGTTTCTTTATTAGATGGTTCAGGCGCTACAGTTACTACCAGAGTATTTACTATAGTAGCTGCTGATATTAGTACTACTGTTAAGAAAACATTGGTATTCTCTCCTGCTATACCTGTTCCTGCAAATGCTTCAGCTTATCAGTTGTACTATGATCTAGCTATTAATAGAGGAGGAGTAGGTACTTATACTTATCCTGTAACTACAGATGGCTTCTCTATCACTGGTAATACACTGGATGGTAACAACATATCTTCTGGTACAAGATATTATTTCTATAACTGGAACGTAACTACTGGTCAGGATTTTACTTCTAGCTTAAACTGGGTATGGTACGATGGAGCAACTGCATTAAACGCTTCTAATACTACGGGTCTTGCTTCAGTATCACCTACCAACAATACCAGTGCAAATGTTGCTAAAACATATACAATTGTTGCAACCGATAAAACAGCTGCACATTGTACCAATTCTACCAATGCTAATACAGTAACTATAGTACCACAATTAACATTGGGTGGTATTTCTCAGTCTTCTGTTTCTTGTGCTGGTGTTTCTTCCAATATCAGTTTAACTGGTTTAGTACACAGTACTTCCTTTACAGTTACCTACCATATTGGTACAGGTACAGATGTAACTGCTACGGTATCTTCAGATGCTGGTGGTAATGCTACTTTACCAGTAGTGCTTGCCTTAACAGATAATACAAAGACATTAACTATTACTAATTTACAAAGAACTACAACGCCTAATTGTTCTCAGGTAATCTCTGCAAACAATACCGTTACACTTAGTGTAAATAGCAGCTCTGTTGCACCGCCTACTTTGGTAGCAGCAACACAAAATATTAATGCAAATGCCACGGCTACCTTTACGGTATCGCCTACTGTTACCGGTACCTATTCCTGGTATAGTCTGGCTTCTGGTGGTACAGCTATTCATACTGGATCAAGCTATACTACCCCTAATATGTGTTCTGGTTCTACCAGCTACTATGTAGAGGTAAACAATGGTACTTGTGTAAGTCCTCGTACAACTGCTACAGCTACTGTACTGGGTGTAATTACTGCAGATCCTGCAAATGGATTAATTTGTACTGCAGGTGCTCCAGTTGATTTAACAGCCAATGTAGCTAATGCGTCTTCTTATACCTGGACAGGTGCTGCTGGTTTATCTCCGGTACAAACTATTACTGTTACTCCAGCTACCACTACTGCTTATACAGTTTCTGCTGTTACCAGTGCTTGTGGTACTTTATCTGCTACCTTTAATGTAGGGGTGATTACTGGTGGAGCTGCAATTTCACCTTCAGCAACATCGGTTTGTATCAACAATGCTGTTCAATTGAACTCAAATGTAAATTCAACTGGTTTCAGTGTTTCTGCTATTACTTCACCTGTTGCTGCTACTGTGCCTGGTTCTGGTGTAAGTACATTAGTAAATAATGGTACATTAACACCTGCGCTTACTGGTGGTTCTACAGATGATGGTGGTTGGGCTGGAATTCCAATAGGATTTAGCTATAATTTCTTTGGAAACAATTATTCTACTTTAAGCGTTAGTACTAATGGGGTAATTGGTTTTGGTACAAGATCAAGCTTTACTACTTCGGATTTAGGTAAATATAATTACGATGCTACGGGTGGCCCTCTTGCTAACTTAGTATTCCCTAATCCGCTAAATCCTGCTAATGTTATTGCATTAATGGCTTCGGATATGACGGTTTCTACTACAGGGTCTATTAAATACTGGAATGATGGTATTGCACCAACCAGAAGATTTATTATTGAATACAATCAAGTACCTCAATTGAGTTACGCTACTCAAACTTCAACTGTTCAGGCAATTCTATATGAAACTACGGGTGTAGTGGAAATTTATGTTAAACAAGCGCTTGTTGCTACTGCAACAGCAGGTTCTAATACTTCTACACATGCTCCAACTATCGGTTTACAGGATGCTACACAAACCATTGGTTCTACAGTTCCTGGTAGAGTTAAGTTTGTAACAGATATTACTAATTTAGAAGGATGGAGATTTACACCACCATCTACCAGTACGTTCTTATGGTCTACTGCTGGTTCAGCTGCTACTGGTTTAACTGGTGGTAATACTATTACTAATCCGGTTATTCCTGCTTCTGCTGCTTTAGCTGCTGGTAATTATACTTATACAGTAACAGTTACCAATAACTTAACTGGTTGTGCTACCGATGCAGATGCAAACTTTACTATCAATCCATTGCCTGCTGCACCAACTGCTGCTACTACAATTAATTATTGTCAGTATGCAACAGCTAATATATTAAGTGCTACTGCAACGGGTTCTAATACATTACAATGGTATACATTGGCAACAGGTGGTACTGGTAGTGCATCAGCACCTACTCCGCTTACTACTACTGCTGGGGTTACACATTACTATGTAAGTCAGTTAAATCCTACTACAGGTTGTGAAAGCGTTAGAACTGATATTACAGTAACTGTAGCGGCTGCACCTGCTGTACCTACGTTTACTGCGGCTGTTCCTTATTGTCAGTATGCAACATCATCTGCTTTAAGTGCAACTGCAACTGGTGGTAATACCTTAAACTGGTACACTGTGTCTTCTGGAGGTTCTGGAAGTTTATCAGCACCTACTCCATCTACTGCTTCAAGTGGTACAACTAATTACTATGTAACACAATCAGACGGTACTTGTGAAAGTAGAAGAACGAGTGGTACAATTACAGTAACTGTTACTGCAGCACCAGCTGTACCTACTGTTACCAGTCCTGTTACTTATTGTCAGAATGTATCTGCTGTTGCATTAACTGCAACTGCTGCAGGAACTTTAAACTGGTATACTGTTGCAAATGGTGGTTCTGCTATTCCAACACCTACTCCAGTTACAACTGCTGCGGGTACGGTAGATTATTATGTAAGTCAGACAAGTGCAAGTTCTGGTTGTGAAAGTCAGCGTTCATTAATCGCGGTTGTTACTAATCCTACAGTAACAGCTTCAGTAAATGCTTCTGCTCCTTCAACATCAGTTTGTGGTGGTGGTTCTATTACCTTTACTGCATTACCTACTAATGGTGGAACTTCACCTACTTATCAATGGTATTTGAATGGTACTGCAACTGTTACCACTTCAACATATGCATTAGCTACTCCTTCTGCTAATGATGATATATATGTAGTGATGACGTCTAATCCAGCACCTGGTTGTTTAACAGGTTCTCCTGCAACTAGCAATCATGTAATATTAACTTCAACCAGTACTACACCTTCAGTAAGTATTACTGCTAGCACCAATACAATTTGTGCTGGTTCTTCCGTTACCTTTAACGTAAGTGCTAGTGCGAACTTGGGAGCAAGTCCTACTTATCAATGGCATTCTTCTGTAAATGGAGATATTACTGGTGCTACTGCTTCTTCTTATACTACTACTGGTTTAGTAAATAATGAGGTTATTACAGTAATAGCAACTTCTTCATTAAGTCCTGTATGTTTAACTTCAACTACAGCAAGCAGTAATGGACAAACTGTTACGGTTAATCCAATTACTTCCATTACTACACAACCAGTTTCATTAACGCAATGTGCTGGTACAACTGCTACTTTTAGTGTAGCAGCTGCTGGTACAGGTACTTATACTTACGTATGGAAGAAAGGCGCAAGCACTATTACAGGTGCAACGGGTTCTTCTTATTTAATCAACAATATTGCTGCGGGCGATGTAGCAACTTATACGGTTGTTGTTTCTAGTGGTTGTGGAGCTGCTGTTACGTCTAATGGTGCTACATTGGCATTAAGTACTCCTACAGCTAGTGGTGCTGTTACTATTAGTCCTTCAGCTGCAGTTTGTGCTGGTTCATCAGCCACATTCAGTGCACCTAGCGCTGCTGGTACAGGTACTTTAACCTATATATGGAAGAAAAATGGTACTGCAATTAGTGGAGCTAATGCTGCTACCTATGTTATAAATAGTGCAGTGGCAGGTGATGCTGCTAACTACTCTGTAACGGTTGGCGGTACTTGTGGTACTGCTACTTCTGGTTCTGTAGGGTTAACAGTAAATCCTGTAACTACTATTACCACTCAGCCAGCTGCAAGTACAACGCAATGTGCTGGTACTACTGTAAATCTTTCAGTAGCGGCTACTGGTACAGGTTCATTTGCATATCAGTGGAAGAAGGGTGGTGTTAATGTAACCAATGGTGGAAACATTGCTGGTGCTACAAGTGCTACATTATCTATATCTTCTGCTACAACTGCAGATGCAGGTAATTATACTGTTGTTATTACGGCTACAGGAGGTTGTGGAACTAATCCTGTTACTTCAAATACCAGTGTATTAAATATTAATCCAAATACCACTATTACTACTCAACCATCTTCTGTTTCTAATTGTAGTGGTTCTACTGTAAGCTTTACGGTTGCAGCTACTGGTTCAGGTACATTAACTTACCAGTGGAAGAAAGGGTCTACTGCAATTAGTGGTGCAATATCTGCAACACTTACTTTAACCAATATATCTGCTGCTAATGTGGGTAGTTATACATGTGTTGTTACTGGTTCTTGTAACAGTGTAACTTCTAATGCTGCTACTTTAGCTATTAGTGCAGGTGCTGGTAACGTATGGACTGGTAATGTAAGTACCGACTTTAGTACAGCTAATAACTGGTGTTTAGGAACTGTACCTTCTGCAACTGCAGCTAATGTACAAGCTACCAGTACAAACCGTTATCCTGTATTAAGTTCAGATGCATCTGTTACCGATTTAACATTGGCCTCTGGTACTACCTTTGGTTTGGGATCAAATACATTGACCATTACTGGTAACTTAACCGGAGTCGGTACATTGGTAGGTTCAAGCACAGCAGGTATCAATATGAATAGTACTGCTGCAAATACGCTTACATTCAGAACAACAAGTTCAGCGGATTCATTACTAGGAACTTTAACGTTAAGTAATACAGGTAAAGTAAGCCTAGGTTCTGGATTGGGTATTACTACTTTACTTGCGTTAAATAATGCGGGAGCCAAATTAGACATCAATGGTAACCACCTTACTTTAAAGAGTACTTCTATTACCAATACTGCTGAAGTGGGTGTAGTAACTGCTGGTGCAACCATTATAGATGGTACTAAGGCATCTCCATTCACTGCTACCAAAGTAACTGTAGAACGCTTTATTCCTAAAGGAATGCGTAACTATCGCGATCTTGCTCCTTCAGTTGCCAATGCAGGTACTGTATTTGCAAACTGGCAAGAAGCTGGTGTAGGTTCTACTTCTTATAATTATGGTGTATATATTACTGGTAAAACAGGTACTCCTGGTTATGCTGCTTATGATCCTACAACAGGTTTCGACTTAACTACCAATGGTAACACATCTCCATCTGCTTATAGTTGTACCAATGGAACATGGAGCGCAATTACTACTACTTCTACCAACATTACTAATAGTGTAGTAAAAGGTACGAAAGGTTGGAATTTAGATCCATTCCAAGGATTAAGAATATTAGTAAGAGGTGCTAGAAACTTTAACATGGGTACAAATCCTTCTTCTATGCCTACTGCTACTACCTTAAGAGCAACAGGTACTTTGATTACTGGTGATGTTACCTTTAATGCTGGTAGTACAGTATCAGGTGCTTATACTTCTACTTACGGTTTAACTCCTGCTAGTGCTTACACTAGCGGAGAAGGTTGGTCGTTTGTTGCAAATCCATATGCTTGTCCTATAAGTTGGTCATCTATTATTTCTAATGCAGCTTCTACTGGTACAAACGTGGGTAACTTCTATTGCTTCTTAGATCCTACTTATCAGAACGGTGGTTTACAACGTTATACAACTGTTCAGTTTACTGGAACAACAATTGTTACCAATCGTCCATCTGGTGTTGGATCAGATGCTGCTTGTTTAAACATACAACCAGGTCAAGGTTTCTGGGTATACCATACTGCTGCTACTCCTAAGTTAGTAATTAAGGAAAGCGATAAAGTAGTTGCTGGTACACACACAACTGTATTTAGAACAAGTAAAGCAAATATGCTGAATGTGAGCATCTGGAAAGATATTAGTGGAATTTCTACCAATATAGATGAAACAGTTGCAACTTTCGATAATAACTATACCAAAGAAATTAGTACTGAAGACGTTAAGAAACTGATGAATAGTGGGGAGAACATCTCTATCACAGAAAATAACAACGACTTAAGTATTGATGGTATAGCTACACCAACTGTAAATGATGTAATAGCATTGAAATTAAATAATGTAGTAGCTAACACTACTTATGAACTGAAAATAGATGCTACGCAATTTGCAACCCCTGGTTTACAGGCCTATATTAAAGATGCATACTTAAATACAATAGTTCCTGCTGGTAATATAAGCTTTACACCTACTACTGATGCTACTACTTATAAAGAACGTTTCAGTATAGTTTTCAAACCAGCTGCTGTTGTACCAGTTACTACTGTAAAAGGAAAGATTACTGTTTATCCTAATCCAGTTACAGAAAGAGCATTTACTGTTCAAATGTTGAATATTGCTGCTGGTAAATACAATGTAGTACTGGTTAATAATCTTGGTCAGGAAGTATTCAATTCAGCTGTAACACATAAAGAAGGTTCGTCTAGTGAAACAATCACTATGAACAGATCTTTATCGGGTGGGATGTATACATTGGTTCTAAGAAGTGTAGATGGTAAAACAGTTTATAACACTGAGTTACTAGCTAAATAAAAAATAATCATTAACCATCTATTCAGGTTATCCTGAATAGATGGTTTTTATAGAGCAACTAAAGCAATCAAACAAAAAAGCGTTAAGATGAAAAAATTAATTAAGGTTACCATACTTGCACTATTGGTTTTAGTGATCGCTATCAGCAAAGGCCATGCACAGGGTACACCGGTACCTGGTGGTGGTGGACCTGGTGTGAATGGAGGAGGTGGTTTTACTCCCCCAAGCAATGGTGGTGGTGGAGATGGGGCTGTTCCATTCGATGGAGGTCTGAGCCTTATACTACTTGCTGCTGGCGCAGGAGTTGGCGTTAAGCGTAAAAAATAGTGGGTTTTAAACAGATTTTTCAATTAATATTTTTATATTAATTACCTGGAGTATTCTTTACATTGGGTCTTTTTGTTATTAGAACAGCATAATGAATTAAGGAAAAATAATCCAATACTTTTTATGAGAACAACTCGAGTTTTTTGTTTCAACTATTATTAGCGGATGATGTTCTTCAGCAACAATGGCTGATTGGCTTAAAGGGAAGGAAAAGTGAGATAGAACTATTTCTTACTTTATCTTCATTTGAGCAAAATATGGATGCTCGGGGTTTACTGTCAGTTCCTGTCTTTGTTGATGAATCAATACATCCATTTCTTCCATGGGTATGGCGCCTAACAGGGGTTCGCTATTGCCAGGAAGTACAAATGCTTCTGCATAGCATCGGCGGTTAATTTATTGTAATTAATATTTCTTCTTTCATTTTAGGCACTTTTTTTTCTAGGTCTAATATGGGTTTAAAGCTGCATTCATTATAGCGGAAAGTATCTTATTAATACAGCTGATAGTATTCCTAAAACACACAATGTTTGATACATCCATTTTGCAATCCTCCAAAATCAAGCCGTTATTGTCGATAATCAAGTGCTTGCTCTTACTATTGATGCGGATAGCCCTTGAGCCTATCTTAAAATTGATAGTGATGAAAGTGGTAACAAAAGATAGGAAGATCTGGGACAGCCGCTTGCGGAACGCCCAAAAAATTAATTGATAATTGATAATGGAAAATTGATGATTGATAATTTAAATTGATTTGCTATAGCAGTTAGGTTTTTAATTTGGAATTTATCTGCCGGGAAGAAAAAGAGGCATCTTGATACTGTATCAGGATGCCTCTTTAAATTTTATTTCCTGCTATTGTAGAAATATTTTTATAAATCAGAAGACTTGTTTAATTTTTAGTCTGTCATTAAAATTAATTACTAAAACAAAATAACCTCCGTTTTTTATATTTTTAATCATTATAAGTTTAATTAAATCATCAATTTAATTTGAAAATTGTAATAATGCCAAAATTGAAAGTTATCTTGCAATGCTTATTTTTTAAAATTCAATATCAAATAATCGTAATTATTTGTCTGTAAAATCAAACAGATTATATCAATTACATTATTTATATCGTTTTTCCTATGTAATTATTTAAAATAATTTTTATGTCCAACATGTACTGCTACCGTAAACTTAGGTTTGCTTTATTAGCTGCGTCTGTTTTAATGGCAACATTTGTATTTGCGCAGAATGCTGATTTTAGCATCAGCAATTCATCTCAATGTGTTACCAGCAATAGTTTCACTTTCACCAATCTTACTACTGGAGGTTCTGCTACTTACTCCTGGAGTTTTGGCGATGGTACCAGTTCTGCAGATGTTAATCCTGTAAAGACCTACTCGGGTGCAGGAATCTATAATGTTCAGTTAATTGCTACCATTGCTGGTTCCGACCATTATGCGAGTAAAACCGTTTTTGTAAATCCATTACCTCAATGTAGTTTTAATTATCTTAGTCCTACTGGTATTGGTAATGCCTATACATTTCAAAGTACTTCTTCTATAAGCAATGGTAGTATGACTTATAGCTGGGATTTTGGTGATAATTCAATAGGTACTGGAAGCAATCCATCACATACCTATTCCTCGAATGGAGCTTACAATGTAACACTAACCGTTACCAGCGATAAAGGCTGTGTAGCTTCTGTTACTAAGAATATTGTGGTAATATATTCTTCCTCTCCTTCTGTTTGTCCTGATTCGATTTATAATTTTTGTATTAATAGTTTGCATCAGTGTTTATTGGGCAATAATTTTCTGTTAACCAATACATCCACTGCTCCTGCAGGTACAACCTATAGCTGGAATTTTGGTGATGGTACTTCCTCTGTTCAGGCTAGTCCTGTTAAGAATTATAATACTCCTGGCAACTATGTAATTACACTGGTTTCTACCAATGGCAGTAATAGTTGTTTTACAACCAAATCAGTAACCATAGATAATCCACCTGCCGTTTCAGTTACCGGAAATACTTGTATAGGAAATACCTTAACGGCAAACGTTATAGGTAATGGCATTAATAATATTTCCTGGAAGAATGCAGGTACTGCAATTAGTAGTGCTGTACCGCAATGGTCTGCTATTCCTCAAACTGTTGCAGGAGGTAATGGCGCAGGCTCCATGGTTTATCCTGTTCCTATAGGAGCAACTGTAAATCAGTTAACCGTACCTAAAGGACTTTATCTTTATAACAATGATCTTTTTATAACGGATAACTATACATCAAGAATTACGCAGTGGATTCAGAATAATTCATCTAGTATTTCTAAGTGTTATAATATACAGATTACGGGTATTGGCATAGACTGTCATGGCAACATTTATATAGTAGATGATATTTGCAATTGTGTTCAGAAATGGGCTCCAGGGGCTACTTCAGGAGTAATAGTAGCTGGTGGAAATGGTGCAGGCTCTGCTGCTAATCAGTTAGATAATCCAAGAGGAAATTTATATATAGATAATGCGGGTAATATTTATATAAATGATACCTATAATAATCGTATTCAGATGTGGGCACCTGGTGCTACTGCCGGCGTAACAGTTGCAGGTGGCAATAATGCTGGAGCTGCTTTAAATCAGTTGAATAATCCTCAAGGTTTCTTTGTGGATGATGCAGGAAATATTTACGTATCTGATGCAAGGAATTACAGGATAATGAAGTTCCCTGCCGGATCAACAAGTGCTACTTATGGTACCGTTGTAGCAGGTGGTAATGGGAGAGGAATGGGGTTGAATCAGTTCTATAATCCTTTCTCTGTTTTTGTAGATAAAGCAGGAAATATTTATGTGGATGACCTTGGAATTACCAGTAATCATAGAGTACAATTATGGACTCCCGGTGCTACTGCGGGTATTACTATTTTAGAAGTTCTTGGCAGCTATCCTGATTATTCTATTGCTACCGTTTGGGTAGATATAAACAATGGAGATATTTATGTATCCGACGAAGCTAATAGCAGGGTACAGAAGTATAGTATAGCTTCAACTTCAAATACTTTTACGCCAGTTACTCCAGGAACCTATACAGCAGTTGTTTCTGCTTATAATGGTTGTAGTGTTACATCTACTCCTTTTACAGTAGGGGCTGGAACTACAAAAGCTTCTTTTACAGTAAATACAAATTCTCAATGTTTGTCGGGCAATAGTTTTACATTTACTAATACCAGTACTTCATGCGGAACAGTATCTTATTTATGGAGCTTTGGCGATGGTACAACTTCCACTGCTACTAACCCTACAAAGAATTACACTACAGCTGGCAGGTACTTAGTAACTTTAAAACTCACCAATGCAGGTGTTGATTATTACGACAATCAATGTGAGTATATAGTGGTTAATACAACACCACAAGTAACCTTAAATAATCTTGGCAATATTTGTTCCGGACTAGATACCTTGCAGCTAACTGCTCCTACTGATGCTACTAAAATAGCATGGTATAATGGAGGCGTTGCTATTGATACTGTTTTTGCTAGTTTATCAGATACTGCAGTTACTGTTGCTACCAGTAATGGATTGAATGGGTTTACGCTAGATGATTCGGGCAATATTTATGTTATCCATGTATATGGTAGCTGGCAAGTACTGAAGTATGCTGCTGGTACTAATAACAGCACTATAGTTGCTGGGGGTAATGGAAATGGTTCTGCTGCCAATCAATTGGTTGATCCATGGGGAGTAACCGTTGATAAATGTGGTAATTTGTATGTATCCGATTATGCTAATAATCGTATCCAGAAATTCCCTGCTGGTTCTACAGGAGCAACCAATGCTACTACCGTTGCTGGTGGAAATGGACAAGGAAATGCAACCAACCAGCTTAGTATGCCTTATGGAATGTTTATTGATAATAATAAAAATCTTTATGTAGCCGATGCTGGTAATAGTAGAATAATGATGTATGCACCTGATTCTACAAATGGAACAATAGTAGCTGGAGGGAATGGTATGGGTTCTGCGGCTAATCAATTGAATAATCCATTTGGAGTTTTTGTCGATAATAATGGCTATTTATATGTAGCTGATGCTGGTAATAACAGGATTCAGAAATTTGCCCCAGGTTCTACTATTGCATCTAATGGTATTACTGTTGCCGGTGGTAATGGAAGTGGTACTGCTGCCAATCAATTGAGTTATCCAAACAATGTATTTGTAGATGCTGATGGTAACGTTTTTGTTTCGGATAATAATAATCGTATTCAAAAATTCCCTGCGGGTTCTACTAGTACAACTAATGGCATTACTATTGCAGGAGGGCATGGACATGGCGCTGTTTCAAACCAGTTATCAGGTCCATGGGGTATATTCATAGATAAAAATGGCAATGTTTTTGTAGGCGATGAAAGCAACCATCGCGTACAAAAATTCTCTCCTCATATTAATACAAATTTTGTTCCTTCTGGCGTAGGAAGTTATACCGCTGTTGCTACCAATTATAATGGCTGTACAGGCACTACTAATGTACTAAATGTTACTACTACCGCTACTCCTTCGTTTATCGTGAACACTGTAGTTCAGTGTTTGAATGGCAACAATTTTACATTTACAAATACAAGCACAGTATGTGGTGTAGCTAGTTATTTATGGAATTTTGGTGATGGTACTACTACTACCTCTGCTAATACAAATCATACTTACTCATCAGCTGGCACTTATAATGTAACTTTAAAAGTAACGCTTTCAGGGATCGACTATAGTAGTAGTCAAATTGTAGTTGTTGGAGCTGCTCCGGTAGCCTCCTTCAATACTTTGGCAGGTACGGGTGCAGGCAATGCTTATACCTTTATCAGTTCTTCTACCATCAGTAGCGGTTATATATCGACTTACTCATGGAATTTTGGCGATGGTACTACTGATGCTACCAGCAATCCTAATCATACTTTTGCTGTAAATGGCACATACAATGTAAAACTAGTTGTGACCAGTAATACTGGTTGTATAGATAGTATTACTCACTCTATTGTAGTTACATTATCTGGTGGAACTGGCGGAATACCTATACCTTCTTATACGGTGAATACTGCTCAACAATGTTTCAACGGAAATAGCTTTGCATTTACCAATACATCTACTGTCCCTCCTGGTACAACCTATCTGTGGGCATTCGGGGATGGCACTATTTCTACAGCTAGTAATCCAAGCCATTCTTATGCTGGTCATGGTAATTATAATGTAACATTGATAGCCACTTATAATGGTATTGATCATTATTATGCGCAGACTGTTATTGTAAAACCGATGCCGGTAAGTTCTTTTGTTTATTTCAATAATAAGGGCAGTTTATATGGGTATTCATTTATTAGTAATTCTACTATAGCTTCTGGTAATATGAATTATTCCTGGAACTTTGGTGATGGCACTACCGATTCAATTATTAACCCTGATCATACTTATACTACTGATGGAAACATGGTAGTGAAACTAGTGGTTACCAGTGATGGTGGTTGTAAGGATAGTACTACGCATACTATATTGTTCTGTCCTTCTATGAACAATAAAGCATTCCGGATTAATGCCGCTAATGCTTGTTTATCTACCAATTTCTGGGGAGTGCAAAATTATTATGGCAATAGTCTTGGCTATCCTATGTCGTACCTATGGGATTATGGCGATGGTTCTACTTCTACCTTGCAAAGTCCTCCATCCTATGCTTATACAACTGCTGGTCAGCATGTAATTAACCTTACGGTTACTTTAGCTTATCCTGGTTGTCCGGTTTTAGTCGATCATTACAATGATACAGTTACAGTATGGCCTCAGCCTGATGCTTCTTTTGGAATTGAGCATACAACAAATATGGGAGGAACTTATGCAGTAAATGATACCAATATAATGTACTCACCCGATTTTCATGACATGTTCAACTGGTTAAATACACAGAAAGATAGTACCAGCTGGTACACTTTATCTTTCGGTGACGGAGCACAGGATGTTGTTAAAGGATATAATCATGGTAATCCTCCAACAGGTCAGATTGGATTTATTGGTCTTTACCATTATTCAGCTCCAGGAGTTTATCATCCGCAGTTAAAAGTGCTAGATATACATGGTTGTAGCGATAGTATTGCTCATACTATAATAATTAATCCACCAGCTCCTAAAGCATCTATTGCATTACATATTCCTTCACCGGTTATCACTCCTTCTTTAGCTTATTATTATGATATTAATTATGCAAGTACATCCACCATTAATTATGGCAGTATTGTATCGTCAGAATGGGAGGTAAGCGCCTTAGATGTATGGTCAGGAAATTGGATGCCACCTATGTATTCGAATACTATTGCAGGCAATATGCCAACCATTAACGACTCAATATATAAAGTTACTGTTTCTTTATATTCCTTAAGTCCATCTTATAGATTCAGACTAATTGTAACTTCAGATATGGGTGTAAAAGATACAACTTACGCCTATTTTGGTACGGGGGTAAATTCTGGGTATACAACTTTCAAAAATCCTGCAAATAATATGGCTGTTATTCCAGATGCCAGTATTGGAATTTTTCCAAACCCTGCCATTCAGGAAACAAATATTGTTGCGCAGGTTGATAAATACACTATAGCCACCTTGTTGGTTTATAATGCTGTAGGACAAACAGTTTTAAATAAAAAAGTGTCCTTATTGTCTAATATAAAACAATCAGTAAATATCAAAGTCAATAACTGGGCAAATGGTATTTACAATGTAATGTTGAAGGATGAACAAGGAAACATTATTGGCAGAACTAAATTTATAAAAGTAAGTAACTAGTATTTAAGAAAATAATACTGAAATGGCATCCTGATATTGTTTCGGGGTGCCTTTTCTTTTAATCGTATTCCCTTAAATGGGAATGGTTATCATTAATCGATTCAGCGTTTTTTGATTTACTATTGAGGCTTCCTTAAAGTGGGTTCTAATTAAGTAGCATTTCCTTTTAATTGTTAGACTTTTCTTAGTTTAATACCATTTATACAT
>CAIVPM010000390.1 GCA_903907815.1 uncultured Chitinophagaceae bacterium
AGGTACAGTAACAGAAGTTAGTTTAACCAACACTATAGCTACTACTCACTCTATTCAGAATAATGATATAAGAGGCCTGGTTTATACTGCTACTTCGGCAGCCCAAACCATTACTTTTTTAACTTGTACAGGTGCAATTTCTGCTAATAATATTGCTACCATAGCTGGAAATACTTTTACCGGTTTAAACGTAAATACAACTGGTACAATAACGTTTTTAGCACATAGTTATGCTGTTGCTACAACTGGTCAGTTTATATTTAATAACAACTCCATCGTTACCGGATTTACAAGGTTAGCTGCAGGTGCAATTACATTAACTACAACTGCTTCCACTTCCGGCACTGGGTCGATAGCCAATTACACCAATAACAATTTCTCCAACATTGTTGTTCCAGATAATGCATCCAGTACAATTTTAGGTTTTAATAATACTGATGGAGGTACAGGTACAACAAAACAGGTTACTGGAAATACTTTCAATAACTGGTCAGGTGGAACAGTAGGTACAACAGGAACTTCCAGTACCATTAATTGTATGAACTTTACATACTGGAATGGTGCTTCTAGTTTATCTAATAATACAATCACCAATATAGCTGGAAGAAGTACGATTACCGGTATTACTTTAGGAAGTACATCAGGTGTAGCAAACCCACTGAATGTTTCGACTAATACCATTAATAACCTGATTTCTTTTGGAACAGGAGGTGCTGTAACAGGTATTACTTGTGCAAATACTTCAACAGTAATAAACATAAATAATAACACTATTAATACTCTTTCTACTACAGGAGCTGCTGCTGTATCAGGTATAATTGTTAGTGGTGCTACGTTAACCAATATATATAAAAATAAAATTTATGATCTTTCAGGTAGCAATGCTTCATCTAATATAAATGGTATCATAGTTTCTGCAGGTACAACAATTAATCTTTACAATAATATAGTTGGAGATTTAAGAGCGACAGTAGCGAATGCAGCTAATCCAATCAATGGTTTGAATTTAACTGGAGGAACAACAATTAATGCCTATTACAATTCAGTAAGACTTGCTGCAACTGGCGGAGGTACACTATTTGGTTCTAGTGCTATTGCTGCTTCTAGTACTCCAAATTTAACTTTACGCAACAATATCTTCATTAATAACTCCAGTACAGTAGGTGCTACAGGTTATGCAGTAGCATACCGTCGTTTTTCTACTACTATATCTTCCTATAATGCTGCTTCAAATAACAATTTATTTTATGCTGGTACCCCAGGTACCAATAATTTAATTTATCATGATGGTACCAATAGCGATCAGAATATTGTTGCATTTAGAAGTAGAGTTACTCCTATTGATAATGTATCGGCTACAGAAAATACTATTTTCCTTAATACTGCTACTGGTTCTTCAGCAAATTATCTTGCTGAAGATGGAACTGTTGCAAGTTACACATATCAAGGTGGAGCAGCAATCAGTGGGTATACCGACGATTATGCAGGTACTGTCCGTAATGCAAGTACACCATCAATCGGTGCATTTGAATATACTGGTATTGCAGTTAGCAGTACCATTGCTGCACCAACTACTTTTAATTCTAATACGCCTACTACATCTTCCTTTAATGTTACCTGGGTTGATAATTCAACTAATGAGTTCGGATTTAATGTATACAGATCATTAAATAGCGGTGGTCCATTTACCCTTGTAGGCTCTGTTTATTCTACTACTGCTGCAGGTACAGGAACTACCTATAGTCTTGCACAAACTGGTCTTGTAGCTAATACTACCTATTATTATCAGGTTACAGCTGTTGCTGTTGCAAGTTCTACTGCATTAACAGGTTCAGCTGCAACCAGCGCCTGTGGTGGGCCATCCTCTCCAACTACCATTAATATTGGTGCTGGTTTACCAAACACACTTGCAGGAGGTTTTACTTCCATCACTAATGCTTTGGGTAGTTCATTTGCTGGACAATCAATAGGAAGTACTGGTATGAATGCTCCCATTATTTTAGAATTACAAAGCAACTATACTTCAGAAGTTTCTAACACAGCACTTACTATTCCATCCAGTGCATGTTATTCTGCTACCAATACAGTAACTATCCGTCCGGTTGGAACAGTAGTTTCTCCATTATCTATCACTAGTTCCAGTGCTACTGCTACTATTGACCTGAATGGTGTAAATTATGTAACTTTCGATGGAAGACCTGGTGGTAGTGGTTCTAGCCTTTCTTTAATTGTACAGAATACAGCCGGTACTGCGCCAGCTATTCGTTTTATAAACGATGCAACTACCAATACAATTAAATATGTTGACTTACAATCCAACAATAGTGGCGCACCGGGAGCGGCAACAGCAGGGGTAGTTTTATTTACTACTACAACTGGTGCTAATGGAAATGACAACAATACAATAGACCATTGTAATATTCATAATATAACAGCAGGAAATCCATTAACAGGAATCAATAGTGTTGGTTCTACTACTACTACAGCTACTTTCAATGATGGCATTATCATCTCGAATTGTAAAATTTACGATTACTATAATGGTACATCTGCTACAGCAGGTATTTATGTAGGAGCAGGTAATAGTACATGGTCTATTACCAATAATAACTTCTATCAATCTACTGGAAGAACAATTACCAGTACACAAACTTTAAGAGACTTATATATTAATAGTGCAACAGGGAATACCACTGGTAGTGGATTTATAATCACTGGAAATACCTTTGGTGGTAATTCTGGTACTGGAGCCGGTATTTATAGCATGACTGGTACAACTGCTTATTTCTACCAGAGTATGAGTGTTGGAGTAGGTATTGGTACTACCAGTTCTATACAAAACAATACGATTAACAACATCGGCATGACTGCTACCAATCCAGTAGCAAATGCTTTTGTTGGTATTAACCTATCAGGTGGTAACATTAATGTAGGTACTACTACTGGTAATACAGTAGGTATTGCCAATACAGATGCTTCTGTTGCTCCTGGTATAACTTTTACGAATGCCAGTACCACTCAAGGAGGTATTATACCAATTTTTGCTGCTACTGTAAATGTTGCAACTATTAGTAATAATACAATTGCTGGTATATCAGTTGCAGGAAGTGCAACAACTGCTGCGGTAGATTTTAATGGTATTGGTTATAATAATGGTACTGTTACTATTAGTAACAATACAATAGGAAGTACTACTACTGCAAAAAGTATTTATTGTTCTACTGCAAGTTCTACTTCAACGGGTAACTCCAGAATGGTGGGTATATTAATCAGTGGTGGTGCTTCATCAAGCCCTTCAGTTATTGTATCGGGTAATACTGTTGCCAATATATATACTGCATTTGCAGCTACAACTGCACCTGCAACTACTGGTACTAAAGGTATATTGTGTTTAGGTACATTAACCAGTAATACCAGTCTTTCTATTACCGGTAATACCATCAGAGATTTAACCACTTTTGCACAAACAACTTCTACAGGCGCTTATACTGCTATTTCTGGTATTGCTACTGTAGCAACCAGTATTGGAACATTAAATATTAGTGGCAATACTATTTACAACTTAAATTTAGCAGGTGCTTCTACTACCAATGCGGTACAAGCATCAGGTATTTACATTGGTTCAGCTCCATCAGGTACCTGTACAATATCTAAGAACCTAATACATAGCTTTAGTCTTAGCGCTGCTAACACTTTTGCTATTCTTACAGGTATAGATGCAAGTAGTGCTACTGCTACTTATTACAATAATGCAATCAGATTGGGTGTTGATGGTATTGGTTCTAACATAACTACAGCTGCAACGATTAAAGGCTTTAACATCAATTCCAGTAGTGCACAAAATATATTCTTCAATAGTATTTATCTTGGTGGTACTGGCGTAGGATCTACCTCAAATAACACTTATGCTTTCTATAGTGCTACAGCAGGAACTTATGATATCAGAAACAACATATTTGATAACGTAAGATCGAATACAACTACCGGCGGTGCTCATTATGCAGTTTATTTTGCTGCAGGAACTACTGGTATAAGCCCTAATTATAATGTATATAATTATTCTGGTACCGGAGGAGTATTTGGCTTTAATGGATCAACCACTTCTAATAATTATGCTGCTGGCTGGTTAACAAGTGATGTGAACAGTTTAAACGGTGATCCTCAATTTAACACCCCCAATGGTACATCTTCTACTGTAAATCTAAGTATTAATCCGCTGGTATCTACTCCTGTTGAAGGTACAGGTGTTAGTATTGGAACGGTAACTGATGATATAAACGGTATTTCAAGATCAGGTGTTACTCCTACTGATATTGGAGCTTATGCAGGTAATTATACCAGTTTGCCTTCTTGTTCTACTATCACATTAAATGGTGGAACTGCTGTTGCTACTACACCTGTTTTTGCATGCCCTGGAGCAACAACACAGTTATCAGTAACAGGTTCTAATCTTAACAATGTACTTGGATTAACCTATAAATGGCAATCTAGTCCTACAGGAGCAGGAAACTATACTGATGTAGCAGGTGCAATTGCTGCTGCCTACACTGCATCCTATACTATTGGTACCGACTATAAACTGGTAGCAACCTGTCCTGCAAATTCAACGTCTGCTTCTTCTGTACCTGTTACAGTTAATATTCCTTCATCAGCAGGCACTGCTGTTGGATTTTTACCTTTGGCTATAACTAGTGCCAGTTTTAATCAGGATGTAATTGCTAATGGTAAAGTAGGTGCTAGTAATAGCCCATTAAATACTACTACGGTAAATGTTGATGGTGGAGGCTATGAATTTTATGATGCTTCTTATTCGTTTGATGGTTCTACATACCCAACAACTTCTTTGCCTATCAATGGTCAAGTTATTGGATCTTCAATATCTGGATCTATACCTGGTTTAATATATAAATTACAGCCTGCTAGTACCTATAATCCTGCCAATGGTACTGGTAATAATACAACCTCTGCTGGTAATAATAACAATGTTCTTCAATTGAGATATGGTACAACAACTACTGGAACAATTACGTTGGCAACAGCTACAAGTGGTACATCAGTTTATTTACTTGCAGTTACAGGTAATAATAATGGTACTTATCCAGCTACTATGACCGCAACAGTTAATTTTTCTGATGGCTCAAGTCATAGCTTTTCAGGGTTATCTATACCAGATTGGTTTAATAATTCTCCTTACAGTCAAGGTGGATTTGGAAGGGTAAATACGAGCGGTTTTGATCCTACTGCTCCTGTTGGAAATAATCCTCGTATGTATGATATACCTTTAACATTGTCTCCTAACGAATATTCAAAACTAGTTACTAGCATTACTTGTACTAATACATCTAATTTTACTTCTATTGGCGCAAGTGCTTCTACCAGTGATGTTGAAAATATTTTTGCAGCTACCATGGCAGTTACAACACCTGCAGCGTTTTGTGCAAGTTCGGCTACTTCAGTATTATTATTTAATGCACCAACCAGTGGTGTAACTTATAGCTGGCTTTCTTCTACAGATGGCTCAAATTATGTTGCCGCTTCTGGAGGAACTGCAGGTTCAAGTGCTACCAATCCTTACCCAGGTACTACTGCGCAGTATTATACCACCAGCGCTAGTATAACAGGTGTTAATTATTTTAAATGTCAGGCAACTTGTAATACAGGTGGATTTACAGTAATGTCCAATCCAGTTACTATTACCATGAATCCTGTACCTACAGTAAGTGTTACACCTAGTAGTGCTACTTATTGTGCTGGTGGATCTGGTGTAAACTTAACAGCAAGTGGAACGGCAAGTACCTTCTCCTGGACACCTTCTACAGGTTTGAATCAACAAACAGGAAGTGTTGTATCAGCTTCACCATCCTCTACTACTACTTATACCGTTACAGGTTATAGCAGTGCTGGATGTTTAAGTGCAACTTCTCCTTCTGTAACAGTTACTTATTCTGCTGCTACCGGGGTAACTATTAATAGCATTTCTGCTACGCCAACAAGTATATGTTCTGGTGGTACTTCACAATTACTAGTGAGTGCAGCAGGTACTGGTTTAACGTATACCTGGACACCTGCAACAGGTGCTGGATTAAGTGCAACCAATATTGCTAATCCTACTGCTAGTCCTGCGTCTACAACTACCTATACTGCCGCAGTTTCAAATGGTACTTGTACCAGTTCGCAAACAGTTACAGTTACTATTGCTCCTTTATCTGCTAGCATAGTGCCTAGTAATAATTCTGCTAGTTATTGCGGTAATTTAGTAAACACATTAACTGGGTTAGCTACTGGAGGTGGTACACCATATACCTATTCATGGACTCCTATAACTGGGTTATATACCGATATAGCAGCTACTATAGCTTATACCGGTACAAGTACCAATATTGTATATGCTAAAGCAGCTTCTATAACTACCTATACATTAACAGTTACAGATAATTGTAGTAATCAAACAACGGCTACATACACTGCTACTATACTACCATCTCCAACTGTTAGTGTTGGAGCTAGTACTATTAATTATTGTTCTGGTACTGGTACTAAAAACTTAACAGCGAGTGGTGCAAACTCTTATACCTGGTCTCCTGCTACTGGTTTAAGTGCAACTACCGGGGCAACTGTTACCTTAACGCCTACCGTAAATGCGGTATATACTGTTACAGGAACCGGAAGTAATGGTTGTACTAATACAGCTACGACTACCGTTAATTATTTTAATTCTCCTTCAGTAAGTAGCGTTACAGCCACTCCTGCTAGTGTATGTTCTGGAAATGGAACTACTTTAACTGCAAATGTTTCAGGTGCAAGTGCTTATTGTACACCTGCAAATACGGTTAATACTACTCATTACATTAGCAATGTAACAACTACAGGTGCATCAGTTAATATAAATAATACTACAAGTTTTTCAACTTTAGGTTATGGAGATTATACAAGTACCTTAAATGTTACGCAAGCAGTTGGTAGTTCAGTTAATTTTTCTGTAACTACATTAGGGGGAACTACAGGAATTACCATTTGGGTTGATTGGAATCAAAATGGTGTATTTACTGATGCTGGAGAGCAAGTATACAATTCTGCAAATTATGTTTCATCAGCATCAGGAAGCTTTACTGTTCCTGTTGGAGCATTAAATGGGCCTACCAGAATGAGAGTTGTGGCAGACTATTTAAGTACTTCGCCTACTTCTTGTGATGTTAGTTCTTATGAAGAATCCGAAGATTACACCTTTAATGTAACTGGTGGTGTTGTGGTTAATTATACGTATGCCTGGAGCGAAAGCCCAGCAGGTTCTACTTTAAATAGCAACAATACAGCTACCGTAACTGCTTCTGGTATTACAGGTGCTAAAACTTATACAGCAACTGTTTCTACTAATGGTTGTTCTACTTCAGGAAATGCAATTGTTACTGCATCTCCATTAAGTGCAAGTGTTGCTGCAAGTATTACCGGAACCTATTGTTCAAATAATATTAATACCCTTACAGGTACTGCAACTGCAGGTAGTGGTGCAGGAACTTATACCTATTCCTGGTCACCTACTACTGATTTGTATACTGATGCTGCAGCAACAGTTCCATACACTGGTACAAGTTTAGCGGTAGTTTATCTTAAATCTAATGCTGCTACTACTTATACCTTTACAGTGACCGATAATTGTGGAACTCCTGCAACGGCTACTATTACGCCAAGTATTGCTGTTTCTCCTGCTAATCCTGGAGTACCTACTGCCACTTATGCTGCAAATAGTACTACCTTAACAGAATCAAGTGCTGCAGTTGCTGGAACTAATAATTACTGGCAAACATCGGTAAATGGTACATCAAGTTCTGATAATGCAAATACACCTAAAAATTATTCGTCTACACAAAAGGTTTACATCAGAGCGCAGGATGCAA
This sequence comes from uncultured Chitinophagaceae bacterium, assembly GCA_903907815.1. GTDB lineage: Bacteria > Bacteroidota > Bacteroidia > Chitinophagales > Chitinophagaceae > CANFLJ01. The sequence continues at coordinate 7,896 of CAIVPM010000390.1, forward strand.
CAAGTGGTTGTTGGTCTGCTGCCGATTCTTTGTCAATCCTAGTGTATATTCCTATCACAGGAACCTTTACTACTACTCAACCAACTTGTGGCATAAGTACAGGTACCATAAACATTCAGGATCAAGGAAGTGGTACCGTATTTAATAGTCAGTTTTCTGGTTCTTTACCATCTCAAGCTTCTGCTGCCGGTAATGCTGGTGTTGTAAACGGCGTATTAAGAATTACCGATAATCTTGGAGGTCAGGCAGGTTCTGTAGTTATTTCTAATACAACAGGAATTGCATCACAAGACTTTCAAGTTGATTTTGATTTCATTACTTCAGGTCCTCCAGGACTTACTTATGCAGATCCAGCTGGAAATTATGTACCAGCGGATGGATTAAGCTATAGTTATGGTGATGATGTATCTACTTCTTACCAAAATGTAGGAAACGCCTCTACAAGTATTGGCTATCCTTCTAATAGTCCAATAGGAAATACTGCTGAAACTGGTTCTGGAACTAAGCTTAAAATGTCTTTTGATCCTTGGGATAATGGGACTGGTAACGGAGAAAATTATGAAGGAATTTATTTCATGTATAATTGTACAGAGTACTTTAATGCAACACATAGTGCTACCGGAGTTACTGCTGCAGATATAGCCAATGGGGTGTTGGATTTCCAACCAATTACCTGGTGGAGAGTGGTTAAAAATCAAGTTTCTGCAGATTCTAATAAAACGCACGTTTCTATTAGTATGTCAAGTACTGGTTCTGCCACATTAACGTTAACCGACATTTCTACCACACACGTAACTAATACTCCTTATACGCATACCTATTCGTTACCTGCTGCTTATTTAAGTGCTGATCAGTCAACCTGGAAACACGTATTTGCGGCAAGAACCGGAGGTAACTTCGAATCTCATTCCATTGATAATCTGACTATCCATTATAAAATAACAGAATATCAATTGGTGGGTGCAACTACTGGTGCAACCAGCTGGCAATCATCACCAAACTTTAGTGCTTTGGCACCTGATACTTATACCGTATATGTACGCTACCAACAAGGATCTAATGGATTTTTACCAACTAGTTTAGGTACAGTTACTATTAATCCACCACCAACATTTACCAGTGCAACTACTGCTAATACCTGTTCTGGTTCAAGCTTCAGTTATACTGCTACCAGTAGCGATGCATCTGCTTCGTTTACCTGGACCAGAGCAGCAGTAACCGGAATAAGTAATGCTGCAGTTACGGCACTTACTTCAGGGGCAACTATTACAGAAACTTTGGTAAATACTACCACATCACCTGTTGCGGTTACCTATTCTGTAAATGTAACCGATCCGAATAGTGGTTGTATACATCAAAATGTTGTGGTAACAGTAAATCCGGCAGCAAGTGCTACTATCAGTGGCGGTACTACTATTTGTCAGAACAGTACAGCTCCTTCCATTACATTCACCGGTGCAAGTGCAACAGCACCATACACCTTTACGTATAACATTAATGGAACTGGTAGCTATACCGCTACAACAACTACTGGTAATAGTGTAACCGTTGCTGCCCCTACAGGCACTGCAGGTACCTTTACTTATAATCTTGTTAGTGTGTATGATGCCAGTGCAAATAGTTGTACAATATCTCAAACAGGAACAGCTACTGTAGTTGTAAATTCAATGCCTACAGCGGCTGTAAGTGGAATAACAACAGTAACCTATAATAGTGCATCTCCAAATATCACTTTTACAGGAGCAAATGGTTTAGCGCCTTATCTGTTTACTTACACGCTAAACAATGGAAGTAATATTCTTGTAAGCTCTGTTACAGGAAATTCTGTTACCGTTGCTGTACCTACAGGAACAATTGGTAGTTATCTATATTCATTGGTAAGTGTTCAGGATGCTAGTTCTACAGGTTGTACACAATCACAAACTGGAACTGCTACGGTAACTGTAATTCAAGCTACACCAACTATTAGTGTAATAGGTGCTACATCATTTATTTATAATGGTAGATCACAAGGCCCTTCAACTATTATTTATAATGGGGATGGTACTACTTCCTTGTTATATACCAATCAGGCGGGAACTGCTACATATTCTTCTGCAACAGCACCAACTGCAAGCGGAAGTTATCAGGTGGTAGCAAGCGCTACTGCTGGTACAAATTATACTGCAGTTACTTCAGCACCTTATACATTCACTATATCTGGTTCACCTTATACCTGGATTGGAGGTACTGTAGGGCATACTACAGATTGGAGTACTGGTACAAACTGGGCTGCAGGAATTGTTCCTAGCTCTACATCAGATGTCACCATTTTACCGGGTACAACTTATTACCCTGCATTAACGACAACTTCGAATGTACATGACCTATACATAGAAGGTGGAACTGTTTCTTTAAATGGTCAGTCATTAACTGTTGCAGGCGAAGTTTACGGTGCTGGTGTATTAGTTGGTTCCGCTACAGCTAGCTTAACCATGAATGGAACTGTAGCTAGTACATTAAAATTCAGAACCACTGTTGCTACAGATACCTTATTAGGTACTTTAACATTAAATAGTACTGGAAAGATTACACTTGGTTCAGGCTTGGGTGTCACTACTTTATTATCACTTAATAATGCGGGTGCCAAATTAGACATCAATGGTAACCATCTTACTTTAAAGAGTACTTCCCTTACAAATACTGCTGAAGTAGGTGTTGTTACTAATGGTGCAACCATCATTGATGGTACTAAAGCATCTCCATTCACTGCTACCAGTGTAACAGTTGAACGCTTTATTCCTAAAGGATTACGTAACTACCGTGACCTTGGTCCCGTGGTTGCTAATGCTGGTTCTATTTTTGCAAACTGGCAGGAAAATGGGGTAGGTTCTTCTTCTTATAATTATGGTGTATATATTACAGGTAAAACAGGCACTCCTGGTTATGCTGCATATAGTACAAAATTTGGATTTGATTTTACTACAAATGGTAATAACAGCCCTTCATTGTATAGTTGTGCCAATTCAAACTGGAAAGCGTTAGATTCCACTGTATCTAATCCAACTGGTGGTTCAGTAAAAGGTACTAAAGGCTGGAATCTTGATCCATTCCAGGGATTAAGAGTATTAGTAAGAGGTGCTAGGAACTTTAATATGGGTACCAATCCAGCTGCTATGCCTACTGCTACAACCTTAAGAACAACGGGTACTTTGATAACTGGAGATGTTACCTTTACTGCTGGCAGTACTGTATCTGCAGCTTATACTTCTACTTATGGTTTAACGCCTGCTAGTTCTTATACTAGCGGAGAAGGTTGGTCGTTTATAGCTAATCCTTATGCATGTTCTGTAAGCTGGTTATCAATTATTACCAATGCAGGTACTACTGGTACAAACGTTGGTAACTTTTATTGCTTCTTAGATCCTACTTATCAGAGTGGAGGTTTACAACGTTATACTACTGTGCAGTATAATAGTAGCTTAAATCCTGCAGTAACTACGCTAAATTGCCCTTCTGGAAATCTGCATGATGCTGCGTTTTTAAATATTCAACCTGGTCAAGGTTTCTGGGTATACCATACTGCTGCTACTCCTAAGTTTGTAATAAGGGAAAGCGATAAAGTAGTTGCGGGTACGCATACTACAGTGTTTGGCACTGGTAAAGCAAATATGCTGAATGTGAGTATCTGGAAGAATATTGACGGAGTTGCTACTAATGTAGATGAAGCTGTTGCAACATTCGATAATAACTATTTAAAAGCAATTGGTGCAGAAGATGTTAAGAAACTAATGAACGGAGGTGAAAACATCTCAATCGTAGAGTCTAACACAGATTTAAGCATCAATGGAATAGCTTTACCTTCAGTAGGAGATGTAATTACTTTAAGAATAGGGAATGTAATAGCTAATACTGCTTACGAATTGAAAGTAGATGCTTCTCAATTCACTGCTCCAGGAGTGGAAGCATATATTAAAGATGCTTATTTAAATACTATTGTACCTGCAGAGACA